>JAGQTE010000455.1 GCA_020439175.1 Acidimicrobiales bacterium
GGGACCGGCGGTGCCATCGGTCGCGGTGGCGGCGTCCGTTGCGGCACCGGCCCCGGTCGCCGTGGAGGTCGACACCTGCGCCGGCGCCGTGGTGGTCGGCGCCCCTGGCGCGCCGGGCGCGGGACCGGCCGGCGTCGTGGGCACCGGTGTGGTGGTCGGCGTGGCCGTGGTCGGAGGCGCCGTGGTCGGGGGCGCCGGCGCGCACACCGACGTGAAGCCGGGCGCGTGACGCGGCGGCGGATCGGTCGGGTTGCCCTTGCCCTGGACGAACCGCCACCCCTCGACCATCCCGTCGCTCGGGTAGGAGGATCCCGGCCCGACCGAGCGGTACGCCCAGGCGTCACCACCACGGAAGTACGCCCAGTAGCGGTAGCCGCCGTCGGTGGTGTCGCCGCACTCGGGCGCTCCGGGGAACCCACCGATCCCGCAGACCAACCCGCTGGCGTTGGTGCGGAACCGCAGCCCGGCGGCCGCCAGCAGGTCGAACCCGTTGACCCGACCCTCGATGCCGACGCAGTAGGTGTCGACGCGACCTGGGCTGCCCGCCACGTCGCCGTAGTCGATGACCAACGCCACCCGGGGCGCCCCGTCGGCGAGGCCGACCGAGGTGCACACCCCGGGGACGGACGGGCCGACGGCGGCCCCGGCCGGCACCGCGCCGGCGGTCATGACGCCGCACGTCGCCACCACCGACACCGTCATGGCGACGGCGACGGCCCACGCGCGGCACCGGCGTGTCGGAGACGAGATCGAGCTGGTCACTGGCGGGTCCTCCCACCCGGACCACCGGCTCGATCGGCGGACACGGCGCCCGCTCGGGCCACCATCGGCGCATCGGCACCGTCCGGGCCCACCCGGGCTCCGACTCCCGTAGACCTCGACGGCGGTTCGGAGCGATCCGCAGCCTCGGGTGCTCCGGCTCGTCGGGCGGGGACGATCCCCGAGCCCGACCTACGGTTGCGGGTCAGCGCCGGACTTCGACCGGCTTCCCCCGAATGGTGCGGTGCAAGTTGTGGCCTCAGCGAACCACAGGCGCCCCGGATCGGTCAATCGGCGACCGCCCGGCCTCGGGACCGGCCCGGCCCGCTGGGCCGGCGCGCCGGCACGTGCCACCATCGGCGCCGTGAGCTCGCCCCGCGTCACCCTCGTCCTCGGCGGCAGCCGGTCGGGCAAGTCGGCGCTGGCGGAGCGCCTCGCCCTGGCCGCGGGCGATCCCTCGGGAACGGTGTGGTACCTGGCCACCGGCGTCGCCACGGACCCGGACATGGCGCAGCGCATCGACGCCCACCGAGCCGGACGCCCGGCGCGCTTCCGCACGGTCGAGTGCGGCGCCGCCCTCCCCGACGCGCTCACCGCCGCCCTCACCGACCCGGACGATCCGACGGCGCCGGCGCTGGTCGACGCGCTGGGCACCTGGGTCGCCGCCGCCGAGGGGCTGGCGCCCGACGCCGACGGGCTGCTCGCCTCCCTGCGGGCGCGGCGGGCCGCCGGTGCGCCGACGGTGCTCGTCAGCGACGAGGTCGGCATGGGTGTGCACCCGCCGACCGCCGTCGGGCGGCGCTTCCGCGACGCGCTGGGCGAGGTCAACGCCGCCGTCGCCGACGAGGCCGACGTGGCGCTGCTCGTGGTGGCCGGGCGGGTTCTGCGCCTCGATCGCGTCGAGGACGTGGTCGCCGCACTCGCCGAGGACGACTCGGCCGGTGGGGGTGCCTCGATCCACCGGGCTGCGCCGTGACGGCCGCCCTCGCCTTCTTGACCTGCCTCGGCGGTGCCACCACGCCCGACGGCCGGACGCTGCGCTGGTTCCCGGCCGTCGGGGCACTGATCGGTCTGGCCCTCGGCCTCGTGTGGGCAGGATCCGACGCGGTGTGGACGCCGCTCGTCGCCGCCACGATCGTCGTCGCCGCCGACCTCGCCATCACCGGGCTGTTGCACGTCGACGGGTTGGCCGACAGCGCCGACGGCCTGCTCCCGCCGCTCGACCGGGACCGCCGCCTCGCCGTCATGGCCGACCCGACGACGGGGGCGTTCGGCGTCGCCACCATCGGCGCCGTCCTGCTCGTGCGGGTGGCCTGCCTCGCCACGACGCCGGTGACGATCGTCGGCCTGGTCACGGTCTGGGCCACGGCCCGAGCCGCCATCGCCGTCGTGGCGCTCGTGGTGCCCTACGCCCGGCCCGACGGTCTCGCCCGCGCCTTCCTCCCCGACGACGCTGCGGCAGCCCGCACGACCGCAGCGATGCTCGGGGCGGGCACGTTGGCCGTCGCCGCCCTCGTCGGAGCGGTCGCCGGCGGGGTGAGCGGGCTGCTGGCGCCGGTGGCGGTCGCCGTCGGCGCCGCCGCCGTCACGCTGCTGGCGGTGCGCCGCCTCGACGGCTTCACCGGCGACGTCCTCGGCGCGGCGTGCGTCGTGGGCGAGACGGCCGGTCTGCTCGTCCTGGCCGCCGGCGCCGCCCCATGACGGCCGAGCGGCCCACGCCGCCGCAC
>JAGQTE010000456.1 GCA_020439175.1 Acidimicrobiales bacterium
CCGGCCGCACCGATGACGCGCCCGCTGTCGATGCCGCAGCACCGAAGCCCGCCGCAGGCACCTTCACCGCCGACCGGCGTCAGGTCCTGACCCGGGCGGCGGCGGTGGCCGCCGGCGCCGTGGCCGGCGGCGCCGCCCTGGCGGTGACCAGCGCCTCGCCCGCAGCTGCCGTGCCGGGCACGTTCACCGGGAACCCGGCGGTGACCGCCACCTCCGTGGGCGGTACCGGCGTGTACGGCGCCTCCGACTTCGGCGTGGGCATCGACGGGCGCACCGGCGGCGTGGGCACCGCCATCTCCGGCAACAACGACAACAACGGCACCGGCGTGCGCGGGTACTGCAATTCGGGCCGTGGCGTCTTCGCCGACTCGTTGTCGGGCGTCGGGCTCGAAGCCAAGTCCGTGAACGGCCGCGGCATCACCAGCACGGGCGGCACGATCGCCATCGAGTCCGTGCCCGCCGTCAACGCCGTGCACCTCCAGTTGGCGAACAACGACGCCATCGCCCCGCCGCTGACCAACATCCGCGCCCGGACGAAGGGCGCCATCGTCTTCGACGCCAACGAGGACCTGTGGCTGTGCATCGCCAGCGGCACGCCGGGCGTGTGGCGTCGCCTCGGCGGCGCCAGCTCGTCGGGCGCGTTCACGGCGCTGAGCACCCCGGCGCGGGTCTACGACTCGCGCGCTGGCTACCCGCCGGCCGTCGGGACGAAGGCACCGCTGGCGCCGAACACCGCCCGCACCTGCGACCTCAAGGCCAACGGCTCGGGCGTGCCCGCCGGCGCCACCGCCGTGCTGGTCAGCGTGGTGGCCACCCAGACGACCGGGACCAGCGGCGGCTTCCTGTCCGTCTACCGCAACGGCATCGCCTGGCCGGGCACCAGCAACCTCAACTGGTCGGGGCCGAACCAGAACGTCGCCGTCACCACGGTGACCGCCGTCGACGCCTCGGCCATCTGCAACCTCTACGCCAGCCAGGTCACCAACGTCGTCGTCGACGTCCTCGGCTACTACCGCTAGTCCCCCGCCGCCGCCTCGGCCGCCAGGGCCTCGGCCCGCAGCGGCGCCAGCTCGTTGATCGAGGTCGTGATGCCCGGGGGCAGCTCCGGCGCGAAGGCCGCGAGCTGCGCCTGAAGCGGCGCCAGGGCCTCCGGCGACGTGGCGTAGAAGTCGAGCTCGGGATCCCACGCCGTGACCGTGTCGCGATCGAGCTTCCACGAGCCAGCCAGGATCCACGCGTCGGGCACCTGGTAGAGCATCGTCCCGGGGTACACGACGACGACGTCGAAGCCGCGCTCGTCGGCCAGCTGCGCCCAGTACGCGGGCGACGGCTCTTGTCCGTTGCGCCGTCGCTCCTCCAGCACGGCGTAGTCGCCGAGTCCGAGGACGTCGGTGACCGGACCGTCGTGGAGCAGGCTGATGTAGCCGAGCTCGCTGGTGGCGATGGGCGCGCCGTCGTAGAAGCGCTCCAGGAACCGCGCTGCCTGGTACCGCTGCCCGTACGTGTCGGCCACGGCGAGGGGCACCTGACGCGCCAGGTTGATCTTGGTGCCGCTCAGCAACAGGGCGCTGAGCACGAGCCCCGCCACGAGCGGTGTGTGCGGCGTCGGCGCCCGCCGCTCGGCGGGCACGATCTCGGCGGCCACGTCCAAGAGCACGAACACCGCCAAGGTGATCAGGTACGCCTGATACCGCTCGTACCACCCGACCTGGGCCAGCAGGACGTGCGCCACCGTGGCGACGAACAACACCACCAGGCCGTAGGTCGACCGCCGGCCCTGGCGCCACCCGACGAGCAACAGCGCCAACGTCAGTGCCGCCAAGGCTGCGAGCAACGGATCGTCGGCGAGCCGGTGCTGGAGCTCCTCGGGCGAGAACGTGTCGGCGAGCCCGCTCACCGCGGGTCCCTTCGACAGCACCGAGTTCGGGAGCAGCCCCTGCCCCATCGCCACGTTGAGGGCCACGAACCCGACGAAGGGGACGATCGCCGCCGCAGCGATGCCGGCGGCGCGTCGCACCTGGCCGCCGAGCGTCACGCCGTCACGACCCGCGGGGCGCCACCCCGGCAGCACGATCGCCAGCTCCGCCGCCACGAGGCCGGCCACGACGAAGAGCGTCTCGAAGCGCGTCAGCGTGGCCAACGCCACCAGCAGGTACGGCAGCCACCGCCGGCCGGCCGTCTCGCCGGCGGCGCGGCGCCCGAAGCACACCACGGCCCACACGATCATCGCCGTGTGCGCGATGTGCTCCATGCCCAGCATCGTCAGCGCCGGCAGGAACAGGATCACGACGACGAGGGCGACGACGGCGACGGCGTCCGCCGGACGATGCCGAGACGGTTGCAGGACGCGTTGGTGCGCTCCCAACAGCATCAGCAGCACGATCGACGCCACGACGTTGAGCAGCAGGGGCCCGAGCTCGGGAGCGAACGGCAACAGCACCGAGGTGGCCGCCACCGCCAGCGTCCACAGCGGCGAGGACGACGCCGACTGGAACTCGCCGGGCACGACGCCCCACGTGCCGTGGTGGATCAGGTTCTGGGCGATGCTGAGGTGGATGGCCGGATCGTCGATGGCGTACACCAAGGTGCCCGACGAACGCCGAAGCGCCAGCACCAGCAGCAGACCGAGCGTCACCAGGTAGGCACCCACCGCCCAGCCGACGAACGCCCGGCGCGAGCCGGCAGAAGTCTTCGGCACCACGGCAGACTACGCGCCCCGGTCACCCCGTCTCGCTTCTGGCGCGCGGACGCATGGGTAGGAGCGCACCATGCATGCCTTCGCACTGAACTGCACGCTCAAGCCGTCTCCGGAGGCCTCGAGCACGGACCACCTGCTCGACCGCCTCGCCGCCCTGCTCACCGAGACCGACGGGCGCGACCAGATGCCGCCCGTCGACCAGGTGGCGCTGGTGGCGGTCGTCGGCAACGAGGACGGCGCCCACCACGTCGGCGCCGAGCTGTTCCAGGGCCTCAACGACCTGGGCTTCACCGTCCCCGCCAACGGCATGACCTACTGGGTCGGCGAGGCGATGCACGGCACCGACCTCAAGGACCTCGACTCGTTCCCGGACAAGACCGCACAGACCACCAGGACGATGGCGATCAACGGGGTCCACCTGGCACAGGCGCTGGCGTCGGGCCCGTGTCCGTCGCTGGCGTGACGCGTGCGGCGTCGCCGCCGTCCGGCGACCGCCGCCGCCACGGGCCGTAGACTCCGCCCGCATGGGTCTCGACGGCGAGTCCGGGCCGGAGACGTCGGCGGATGCCACGGGCCCCGATGGATCGACGCTGTGGTACGCCGCGCTCGGGCATCTGATCGACGAGGTGGTGTTCATCCACCGCGCCGACCGGACCATCGCCTTCGTCAGCCCGTCGGTCACCGAGGTGCTCGGCTACACGCCCGGTGAGTTCACCTCGATGCGGACCCCGGAGCTGATCCACCCGGAGGACCTCCCGATGGCGACGGAGCAGGCGCTGGCGCTTCGGGCCGAGCCGGGCGCCCGGTACCGGAGCATCCTGCGGGTGCGCCACGCCGACGGACGCTGGCTGTGGGTCGAGATCGTGGGCCGCAACCTGCTGCACGAGCCGTCGGTCCAGGGCATCGTCCAGACCCTGCGCGACATCTCCGAGCGCCGTCGGCTCGAAGAGGAGCTCGAGCACCGCGCCCACCACGACGGCCTCACCGGGCTGGCCAACCGCAACCACTTCCTCGACCAGCTCGACGCCGCCCTCGCCTCCGACGCCGAGCGCCTCGCCGTGCTGTACCTCGACCTCGACGGCTTCAAGGCGGTGAACGACAACCACGGGCACCGCTGCGGTGATCAGGTGCTGCGCGTGGTGGCCGAACGCCTGGCGAGCACCTCTCGCCCCGGCGACGTGTGCGGGCGCCTCGGTGGCGACGAGTTCGTCGCCTTCTTCCGCGACGTCGACGGTCGAGAGGCCGCCGCCGCCGTCGGGCATCGGGTCCACGCCGCCATCACGGGCCCGGCGGTGCTGAGCGACAGGACCGTCGAGATCCGGACGTCGGTCGGCGTGGCGGTGCCGGCGCCCGACGAGGACGCCGACCGCGTCATGTCGCGCGCCGACGCCGCGCTGTACACGGCCAAGCGCGCCGGCGGCGGCGTCGAGCTGGCCTGACCCCGCACTCGCCCGACCCGGCAGGCCGCCGGCGACGGCCACCCGTCACTCGGACGTGAGGTGGCACCGCAACCGGCAGTGGGCGCGGCGGGGATCCTTCGGGACGAGCTCGTCGACCTCGATGCCCCCGATGCCGTCGGCCAGCCCGTAGGCGATGCCGAGGTGCAGCTCGCACACGGTGTCGGGGTCCGCCAGCGCCGTCGACACGAACGGGCAGGTCTGCAGCGTGATGTCGACCGTCGCACCACGCTGGCGCACCGCCGGCTCGAAGCCGTGACGAGCCATCTGGTCGCTCAGCTCGTGCACCGGATCGGCGACGTCCGACGAGCCGAGACGTTGGCGACGCCCGGCGCGGCGACCCACCTCGACCGGACGCTCCCCCGTGCGCACGACCTCGGCCAGCCACAACGACAGCCGCTCGTACGGACCGGTCACCCCCCAGCGGCTCTCCGTCGCCGGGTCCAACCGATAGACGAGACGAGGCCGACCCCGCCCGGCACGGGGTGCCGTCTCCTCGATGACCAGGGCGGCGTCGACCAGCTTGGCCAGGTGCTGGCGGATGGCGTTGTGGTTCAGGCCGAAGTGGTCGGTCAGCTCTGCGACGTCGACCGGACGATCGGCGTCGACGAGGTAGCGGAACACCTCGTGCCGTGTCGGGTCGCCCAGCGCCCGGGCCTGCACCTGCAACGAGGTCATCGCCGATCTCCTCGAACGGGTTCCGGAGCACCGTGGCACACCATCGGCTTATTCTACGGTGCACTAGACAAACTCTGGAAGGCCGCCGTGCCCGCATCCGACCCGCCGTAGCGTCACCGGGCCCTCGACTCGACCCAATATCACTCAACCGTTGTTGACTCATTCTGTGGGCCGTGCTACGAACGGTGCGTGACCTCGCCCACCGTCCACGAGCGCGCCGCCCGTCACGCCGCGCTCGGTGATCCGGTCCGCCTGGCCATCGTCGACGAGCTGTCGACCTCCGATCGTGCGCCCGTCGAGCTGCGGCGCCGGCTCGACTTGGCGTCGAACCTGCTGGCGCATCACCTCGATGTGCTCGAGGCGGTCGGTCTGATCGAGCGCTCCCGCTCCAGCGGCGACGGCCGGCGCCGGTACGTGCACCTGTGCCATGCCGCGCTGGATGGCCTCGTACGCGGCCCGGCGCTGGCGCCCGACCCGGCGCTGTTCGTGTGCAGCGCCAACTCGGCGCGCTCCCAGCTGGCGGCGGCGCTGTGGCGTCACACGACGGGCGCCCCGGCGCGCTCGGCCGGCACGAGCCCCGCCGAGCGCGTCCACCCAGGGGCGGTCGATGCGGCGCGCCGGGTGGGGATCGACCTGCGCGACGCCCGACCGGCGGCGCTGGCCACGATCGACGAGCTGCCGCCGCTGGTGATCACGGTGTGCGATCGCGCCCACGAGGAGCTCGACCCGGACGAGCGCTGGCTCCACTGGTCGATCCCCGACCCGGTGCCCGACGGCAGCGCGGCGTCGTTCGACGCAGCCGTGCACGAGCTCCGCGACCGCATCCGCGCCGTGGTCGCCGGGACCGACGCACGATGAGCGACGACCTGCACCCGAGCGACAGCGCGCTCGGCGTCGCCGTCGAGACCGGCACCGGTGCGCTGCGCCTCGACCTGGCCCGCCGACTGGCGGCCGAGGCGATGGGGACCGCCCTGCTGATCGTGGCGGTGATCGGCTCCGGCATCGCCGCCAGCCGGCTCTCGTCCGCCGACGTCGGGCTGCAGCTGCTCGAGAACGCCGCCGCCACCGCCGGTGCGCTGATCGGGTTGATCTTGATGTTCGGCGCCGTGTCCGGTGCGCACTTCAACCCCGTCGTCTCGCTGCTCGACCGGATGCTCGGCACGACCAGCACCCGCGACACCGGGCTCTACATCGTCGCCCAGGTCGTGGGCGGCTGCCTCGGGGCCGTGCTGGCCAACGTCATGTTCGAGCTCCCGGCGGTCGAGCTCTCCACCACCGAGCGCTCGTCGCCGGCGCTGTGGCTGTCCGAGGTGGTCGCCACCGTCGCC
>JAGQTE010000457.1 GCA_020439175.1 Acidimicrobiales bacterium
CACGGTGGTGCCGTCGACGGGGGGTCGGCGGGTGCGCGGGGTGCTCCCGACCGTGGTGGACACCTCGCTCGCCCCCGTCGCCGGAACCGTCGCCGGCACGCCCGTGTCGCCCGTGTCGCCGCCACCGGTGCCGGTCGACGACGAGGAGCACCCGGCGGCGAGGGCCAGCGTCGCCACCAGCAGCGCAGCAGCGACGGCGAGCGATCGGCGGTGCAGCGGAGCCATGGCTCAGATGATGCCCGCGGCGCGGTGCGCGTCGTACTCGGCGGCGCTCAGGCCCACCAACCCGCGCCAGATCTCGTCGTTGTGCTCGCCGAGGCGCGGTGCCCCCGTCGGCACGGGAACGGGCTCGTCCACGAAGCGCGGGAACGGCGCCTGCTGGCGTATCGGGCCGATCACCGGGTCGTCGATCGTCACCAGGTCGCCGCGCGCCGCCATGTGGTCGTCGGCGGCGATGTCGGCGGCGGTGTAGGCGGTCGCCACCGGCACGTCATGGGCCCCGCAGCGCTGCTCGATCTCGGCCGCCGGCAGCGTGCGGGTCCACGCCGCCACGACGTCGTTGATCTCGTCGGACCGGGCGGCTCGGTCGGCCAGGCGGGCGTAGCGCGGGTCGTGCACCAGCTCCGGCATCCCCATGGCCTCGCAGAGGCGGGCGAAGTTCGTGTCCGAGCCGGCCACGATGCAGATCGTCTTGGCGTCGGCGGTGGGGTAGTTGTCGAGCGGTGCCGAGTTGGCGAGGCGGTTGCCTTCGCGCGACCGCACCAGGCCGAGCCGGTCGTAGCCGGCGATCGTCCACTCGAGGATCCGCAGCACGGACCCGTACAGGCAGGCGTCGACCACGGCGCCACGGCCCGACGGTGCGGCGCCACCGCGTCGCGCGTCGCGCCGGTACAGCGCCGCCAGCGCCGCCTGCGCCGCGAAGGTGCCGGTGAGGTAGTCGCTCACCGTCACGCCGACCCGCACCGGCGGTCGGTCGGGCTCGCCCGTGAGGTGCAGCAGCCCGCCGTAGCCGATGCCCATCCGGTCGAGCCCCGGGCGCAACGACTTGGGACCGTCCTGGCCGAACACCGAGATCCGCACCACGACGAGGTGGTCGGGCAGGTCCGCCGGTCCGATCGACCACCGCTCGAGCGTGCCCGGTCGGAAGTTCTCGCACACGACGTCGGCGGCGGTGGCGAGGCGCCGGAACAGCGCTTGGCCCTCGGGGCGTCGCAGGTCGAGGGTGACGCTGCGCCGGCCCCGTCCCTCGACGGCCCAGAACAGGGAGTAGCCCGGGTCGCCGCCGTGGGTGTCGGTGTGGCGCTCGCCTGTCCCGGGGGAGTCGCCTTGGGCTGCGGCGCCGTCGCCGCCGGCGGTCGGGACGAACGGGCCGATCTGGCGCATGAAGTCGCCCGTGCCGGGCTGTTCGACCTTGATCACGTCGGCGCCCTGCTCGCCGAGCAGGCCGGCGCAGAACGGCGCGGCGATGCGCGTGCCGAGATCGATGACCCGCAGGCCGTCGAGGGGACCGCTCACGACGCCGGCGCGTCGCCGCGGTCGCGTGCCTCGAACACCTCGCGCATCGAGCCCATGCCCTGGCGGTCGGCGAGCATGCCGAGCGCCGTGGCGGTGTTGTGGGTGAAGTGGTGCGCCATGAAGTGGTACTGCCAGCTCTGGCGCTTGCCCATCAGCTCGTAGGTGTGGTTGACGGAGTCCTTGATGCGCTCGGCCGTCACCGGCGGCACCAGCGCGATCGTCTCGGCCAGCGCCCGGGCGGCGTCGGCCAGCTCGGCGCGCGGCACGACCCGGTTGACCATCCCGGCGGCGGCGGCGTCGGCGGCGCCGAGGGGCTCGCCGGTCCAGAGGAACTCCTTGGCCTTGCGGATGCCGAGGTCCCACGGCTCGAGCAGCAGCTCGACCCCCATGCCGCTCATGCGGGCGACCGGGTTGGCGAAGCTGGCGTCGTCGGCGGCGACGACGAGGTCGCACACCAGCGCCAGCATCAGCCCGGCGGCGATGCAGCGGCCCTGGACGGCGGCGATGGTCGGCTTCGGGAACTCGTAGATGCGCACGCACCGGTCGACGTACATGCGCTTCTCCTGGGCGAACTTCCCCTCGGCCGTGGCGCGCTCGGCCACGATCGCCGGGTCGGCGTCGGGGCCGACGAGCTCGGCGAGGTCGTGGCCGGAGCAGAAGTTGCGGCCCTCGGCGTCGAGCACCACGACGCGCACGGCGGGGTCGGTGCCGGCGAGCGAGAAGGCGGCGTCGACCTCGTCGATGAGCTGCATCGACATGGCATTGGCCTTGTCGGGCCGGGCCAGGGTGATGGTGGCCACGGCGCCGTCGACGCGGTAGCGGACGGTCTCGAACTGCGGCGCGTCGTCGCTCACGGCATCCCCCTGCACTCGGCGCGGACACTACCGCTCGGCGTCCGAGCGCAGCGGCGTAGGCTCCCGGCATGCGAGATGCGGCGGCACCGGAGACCTGCGAGCTGGCCGACGGCCGGGTGCTCGCCTACGACGAGCTGGGTGACCCTGACGGCACCTGCGTGATCAGCTGCCACGGCGGGCTGAGCTCCCGACTGGACGTGGCGCCGGCGCACGACGCGGCGCAGCGCCTGGGCATCCGGCTCATCGCCCCGGACCGACCCGGCGTCGGCGGCTCCACCATCCAGCCGGGGCGCACGCTGCTCGATTGGCCGACGGACCTGGCGGCGCTCGCCGACCACCTCGGTGTCGGTCGGTTCGCCGTGATGGGGTGGTCGCTCGGCGGCCAGTACGCCATGGCGTGCGCCGCGGCGCTGCCCCAGCGGGTGTCGGCCCTGGCGGTCGTCGCCGGGTGCTTGCCGCCGACATGGCCCGAGATGCTCGACGAGCTCAACCGCATGGACCGCAAGCTGCTCGGGCTGTCCGAAAACCACCCGCGCACGGCCCGGTCCATCTTCCACCTGATGCACGCCACGGCCGAGCACGCCCCGAAGGCGATGGCGAAGCAGTCCGGCGTGTCGGGCGACACCGGCCGCGACGTCACGACGGCCATCGCCGAGGGCCTGCACGACGCCGAGGGCGTGCGCATCGAGTACGAGGTGTTCGGTGCGCCGTGGGGGTTCGAGCCTGAGGACGTGACCGTGCGCGCCGACGTGTGGCAGGGCGACGCCGACGACCTGGTGCCGGCGTCGTGGGGCGAGCGCCTCGCCGCCGCCATGCCGCACGCCACGTTGCACGCCGTGCCCGGGGCCACGCACTTCCTCTGGTACGACCACTGGGACGAGATCCTCGGCTCGCTCGTGGGCTCGACCGGTCCGGCCTAGCTAGGCCGGCCTGGGCTCGCGCGGCAGCCCCAGCACCCGCTCGCCGATGATGTTGCGCTGGATCTCGTTCGTGCCGGCGAACACCGACGCGGCGTGGTAGTAGAGCCAGCTCCGTTGCCACCGCCCGTCGCCGGGGTTGCCCTCGGCGTGCCACCACAGCGGCGACGCGTCCCCGAGGACCGCCATCGCCGTGTCGTGCAACCGCTTGGACATCTCCGACCAGTACAGCTTCAGCGCGCTGCCCTCGGGCCCGAGCGGCTTGCCCGCCTCGATCTTGGACAGCGACCGCCAGTTGTGCAGCTGGAACAGGCGGACCTCGACGTACGCCTCCGCCAGCCGCTGCTGCGTGCGCTCGTCGTCGTAGCGACCCTGGTCGATGGCGAGGCGCAGCAGCTCCTCGAGCAGCTGGGCGTGGATGACGAGCTGGCGGGGGTTGGTGCCGCGCTCGTGCGTCAGCGTCGACGACGAGACGCGCCACCCGTCGTCGACGGCGCCGATGCGCTGGTCGTCCGGCACGACGGCGTCGTCGAAGAACACCTCGTTGAAGTCGAACTCGTCGGTGATCTGGCGCAGCGGCCGGACGTCGACGCCCGGTTGGTGCATGTCGATGGCGAACGCCGTGATGCCCTTGTTCTTCGGCGCGTCGGGGTTGGTGCGCGCCAGCACCAGACCCCAATCGGCGAACTGGGCGTAGGACGTCCACACCTTCTGGCCGGAGAGGCGCCACCCGCCGGCGTCGTCGCGGACCGCCCTGGTCGACAGGGCGGCCAGGTCGCTGCCGGCGCCCGGCTCGGAGAACAGCTGGCACCACAGCGCCTCGGCCGAGAGGATCTGCGGCAGCCACCGCGCCTGCTGGTCGGGCGTGCCGTGGGCCAGCAGGGTGGGGCCGACCAGGTTGATGCCGATGCGACCGACCAGCTCGGGGGCGCGGGCCCGGGCCAGCTCCTCCTGGACGATGTAGTGCGACAGCGCGCCGGCACCGCGCCCGCCGTAGGCCGGTGGCCAGGTCACCCCGACCCACCCGCCGGCCGCCAGCGACGCCTGCCACCCGCGCAGGAACGCCACCTCGTCGGCGAGGTCGTCGAAGTGCGGCGGCAGGCCCTTGCCGTACTCCCAGGGCAGGTTGGCGCGCAGCCACGCTCGGCACTCGGCCCGCAAGGCGTCCTGGTCGGGAGTGGGGCGCAGGTCCATCGCCGCCGCATCCTAGGCGGTGGCGCGCCGATACCTGACACCAGTGTCAGGTCGAAGGGGCGGGCGCGCTAGCGTTGCCCGCCGATGGACTTCGAGCTCTCCGACGATCAGGTGGCCCTGGCCGATGCGGCCCGGGACCTCCTCGACGGGTACGCGGCGCCGGCGGCCGTGCGGGCCCGCGTCGACGGCGACGGCGGCACGGACCCGGCGTTGTGGGACGCCATGGTGTCGCAGGGGTGGACGGCCATCGCCGTGCCCGAGGCGCTCGGCGGGATGGGGCTGGGCTGGGTGGAGCTGGCGGTGCTGCTCGAGCAGCTGGGCGCGCACGTCGCCCCGGCCCCGTTCCTGCAGCACGCGCTGGCCACCGACGCCCTCGTGCGTGCCGCCGCGTCAGGCAACGTCGAGACGGGCAACGACGGGACGGCCGCCGGGTGGCTCGAGCGCCTCGTCGCCGCCACGGCGCTGGGCGCGGTCGCCTTCCAGCCGGTCACGGCCGAGGCCGACGGCGATGGCTGGGTGCTCACCGGCACGCCCGAACCTGTGCCCTTCGGACCGGATGCGGCGCTGGTCGTCGTGCGCAGCGACGACGCCCTGTTCGCCGTCGAGGTCGACGATGCCGTGCGACCCACCGTCGAGCCGGCGATGGACCGCACCCGGGCGCTCGGGTGGTTGCGTCTCGACCGCGCACCGGCGATCCGCCTGGGCGGCATCGACGCCGTCGAGGCCTTCTGCGACGCCGGTGCCACGGCCTACGCCGCCGAGCTTCTGGGTATCGGCGCCCGTTCGCTGGAGCTGGCGGTCGCCTACGCCGGTGAGCGCCAGCAGTTCGGCCGGCCGATCGGCTCGTTCCAGGCGATCAAGCACCGGTGCGCCGACATGCTCGTCGACGTCGAGGGCATGCGATCGGTCGTCTACTACGCCGCCTGGTGCCTGGCGGCCGGCGACGACGACCGCTCGGTGGCGGCGTCGACCGCCAAGACGTGGTGCTCGGACGCGGCGACGCGGGTCGTGGCCTCGTGCCTGCAGGTGCACGGCGGCATCGGCTTCACCTGGGAGTGCGACGTGCACCTGTACCTCAAGCGTGCCCAGCTCGACCGCATCAGCTTCGGCGACGCCACCCACCACCGGGCCCGCCTCGGCGCCCTGCTGCGGGCGCGGGTCGAGGCCGGCGCCTCGGTCATCTGAGCGCCGCCTTGTCCACCTTGCCGGAGGCCAGGACCGGCAACGTGTCGACGACCTCGATCACCTCCGGGGCCTTGAACCGGGCGACGCCCTGCGCCGCGAACCAGGATCGGCACGCCTCGAGGTCGAACCCGGCGCCGGGATCGACGACGACGACGGCGACGACGACCTCGCCCAGGCGGTCGTCGGGCCGTCCGACCACGGCGGCCTGGCGGACCGCCGGGTGCGCCTCGAGCACCTGCTCGACCTCGGCGGCGGCGATGTTCTCGCCCCCGCGGATGATCACGTCGTGCACCCGTCCCGTGATGGTCAACCATCCGCCGGCGTCGAGGGTGGCCACGTCGCCGGTGCGGAACCAGCCGTCGGCGTCGCGCCCGGGGTCGATCGACCCGTCGTCGCGCAGGTAGCCGGCGAACAGCTCAGGCCCACGCACGCACAGCTCGCCCGGCCCGTCGCCGCCGATGTCGGTGCCGGTCGCCGGGTCGACCAGGCGCAGCTCGACGCCGGCGAGCGGGCGGCCGTCACAGGTCGCCCGCACCTCGGGCGGGTCGTCGGGTGTCGTCGTGGCGATCGTCGGTGCCTCGGTCGAGCCGTAGGTGCGCTTGACGACGGCGCCCAGGCGATCGGCGGCGCGCTCGACGAAGGCCGGGGTGACGTCGGCGCCGCCGCTGGAGATGAGCCGCAGCGTCGCCACGCGCTCGGGTCGGAACCCGGGGTCGTCCATGAGCCCGACGAAGAACGTGGGCGGCCCGACCATGAAGGTGACGCCGTGGCGCTCGATCGCTGCCAGCGCCTCGTCGGGGCGCCAGCGCGCCATCGGCACGCAGGCCATCTGTGCCGCGCCCGGGACCAGCACCCCGTTCAGGAGCCCCGACATGTGCGCCATCGGCGCCGGCATGAGCACGACGTCGTTCGGACTGAGCCCGTGCACCCGGGGCATCTGCGTCGCCTTGTGCACCAAGACATCGTGGGTGTGCGCCACCAGCTTCGGCGTCCCGGTCGAGCCGGACGTGGCGAGCACGACGGCGAGCGCGGGGTCGACCGTGCGCGGAGGATCTGTCGGCGCCGCGTCGAGCGTGCCCGCCGCCAGCCGGTCCGCGGCGTCGGGTCCGAGGACGTGCGCCGCCGGGCGCAGCCGGGCGACGAGCGCCGCCACCTCGGCCTCGGTGGCGGCCGGATGCAGCGGCGCCGCCACGGCACCGATGCGCCAGCAGGCGCGCAGCAGGGTGACGTGCGGCCGCCCGGTCGGCAGCTGGAACGCCACGACCTGTCCGGCGCCGACGCCGAGGGCGCGCAGCCGGTCGGCGAGGTCGTCGCTCGCGGCCGTCAGCGCCGCGAACGTCGTCGTGCCGTCGGCATCGACGAGCGCGGCGCGTTCGCCGGCGGCCCGGCGCAGCAGCGAGTCCAGCGACGTCACCGGCACCTCAGCGGAAGTCGAAGGCGACCTTGATGGCACCGGTCGTACCCTGGTCGATGATCGTGGTGAACGCGTCACGCCACGCCTCGAGACGGAACGTGTGGGTCAGCATCGGCGCCACGTCGACCGTGCCGTCCTCGACCAGTGCCAGGTAGTGCTCGATGGCGTGACGGCGCTCGCCCCGCACCGTCTCGACGCCGAAGGCGTTGGAGCCGACGAGGCGCAGCTCCTTGAAGTACCACGGCGTCCACTCGAAGCGCGCCGGCGACGCCACGCCGAGTTGGACCAGCGCGCCGCCGTGCGCCAGCACCCGCAGGCCGACCTCCACCGTCTGGGGGTAGCCGACCGTGTCGTACACGACGTCGATGTGTCCGGGGTAGGCGACCGGCAGGCCGGCCCACGGCGCGCGCAGCGTGGCGCCTGACCAGGCGGCGAGCGCCTCGATCACCGCCTCGGCGGGTTCGGGGGCGACCACGTGCGCGCCGAGGCGCTGGGCGAGCGACGCCTGCGCCGGCCACCGGGCGATCGTGGCCACCTCCACATCGGGGTAGAGCGCGCCGAGGATGGCGGTGGCGCACGTCCCGAGCGCCCCGGCGCCGTACACGACGACGCGCCCGCCCGGTGGCGGCGGGGTGCGCACGATGGCGTGCAGGGCCACCGAGAACGGGTCGGCCAGCACCGCCACCTCGTCCGGGATCGCCTCGGGGACCGGGAACACCATCAGCTCGTGCGCCGGCAGCCGCTCGGCGAACCCGCCGGTGGCGTCGGACGAGTTGCCGGTGTGGATCCCCGGGGCCAACCGGCCGTCGCAGAAGCTCCAGCACGCCGAGAAGTCGCCGCTGCGGCACGCCGGGCACGGCGGGTCGATCCCGCGGGGGCCACAGCTCAGCCACGGGTTGAGCACGACCCGCGTCCCCGGCTCGAGCCCGGGTCGCACGGCGGGCCCCGCCTCCACGACCGTGGCGACGACCTCGTGGCCGAGGACCTGCGGGAACGAGATGAACGCCGTCATCGGGTTGTCGTCGGCGTCGTCGAAGTCCATCAGGACCTGCTTCGTGTCCGACCCGCAGATGCCGGTGAGCCGGGTCTGCAGCACCAGCCAGTCGTCGGCCAGCAGCGTCGGGTCGGGTCGGTCCTCGACGGCCATCGGTGTGGTGGCGAGGTGGCGCGTCAGCCGGTTGGCGTCGTCCGGCGGCGGCGGCACCGGGCCGGGGTCGGTGCCGAACACGAGCGCCTTCACCCGACGTCGCCCGGTCGCATGGCGTCGATGGTGGCGGCGAGGAAGGCGTCGATCGCCGTCGTCTTGAACTCGACGACGCCGCGCATGTCGCCGGGCGTGTAGGTCTCGAAGGCGTCGCCCTCGATGGCGTCGGCGATGGCGCGCGCTGCCACGATCGGCTCCTCCAAGGGGCCGTCGTAGGCGGCGGGCTCGTTGTCGGGGGCATCCCAGATCTCGGTGGCGAACGGCCCCGGGACGATCAGGCGCACGTCGACGCCCGTGTCCCACAGGTCGAGTGCCAGCGACTCGCTCCAGCCGCAGAGGGCGAACTTGGCGGCGCAATACGCGGCCTCGTGCAGGATGCCGAGCCGTCCGCCGGTGGAGGAGACGTTGACCACGACGCCGCTGCCGCGCGCCACCATCCGGTCCAGCACGGCCAGCGTCATGCGCACGGGGGAGTGGAAGTTCAGGTCCATCACCGCCGCCACGTCGTCGGGACGTAGGTCGGTGGCGGCCCGACGCATCGGCATGGCGGCGTTGTTGACCAGCACGTCGAGCCCGCCGAACGCCTCCCAGGCATCGCGTGCGACGGCCTCGGCGCCCTCGAGGTCGGCGAGGTCGGCGACGAAGGCGGCGCACGACGGTGCGTGCGCCCGGCAGCGCTCGAGCACCTCGGCGAGGCGGTCGGCGCGCCGGGCGACGAGCCCGACGGTGGCGCCGCGCTCGGCCAGGTGCTCGGCCGTGGCGGCGCCGATGCCTGACGAGGCACCGGTGACCAGCACGGTTGCGCCGGCGAGGTGCACGTCAGCTCCCGGCGGCGGCGAGCGCCTTGTCGACGGCGGCGGCGAGGTCGTCGGTCGTCACGCCGAGAGCGGCGTCGGCCTGGTGGACGTCGTCGGCCTCGAACACGGTGGCGATGCGGGCGCGGCGGTCGGCAGGGTCGTCGGCGGAGGCGCCGACGAGGGCGGCGGCCACGCGGTCGATGACGTCGGGGGGACCGACGTGCATGTCGCCCGCCATCATGGCGTCGACGATCGTCCCGTCGGGGGCGACGGCGACACCTGCACGGCACAGCTTGCGGCCCTTGTGGTTGCCGAAGCCGACGCGGGCGTCGGGGTGGGCCTCGGCGACGCGGGCGGCGAA
>JAGQTE010000458.1 GCA_020439175.1 Acidimicrobiales bacterium
CAGCGAGACGATGCCGGCGACGTGCGGCGTGGCCATCGACGTGCCCTGGTAGTCGGCGTAGGTGTCGGCGACCGGCGACTGGGTGCCGGTGTTGAGCGTCGAGCGGATCATGCCGTCGTAGCCCGAGTCGCCGCCGGGGGCGGAGATCTCGACGGTGGCGCCGTAGTTGGAGTAGGTGGCCTTCCAGGCGTCGCCGGCGGTGGCGCCGACGGTGATGACGCCGGCGCAGTTCGACGGCGAGCGGGCGCCGGCGTCGGCGTTGTTGTTGCCGGCGGCGACGACCACGACCGTGCCCGCGGCGCGGGCGTCGTTGATGGCGTTCTGGTAGGTGGTCGGGCAGGTGGCGCTCGACCCGCTGAGGCTCATGTTGATGACGTCGGCCGGGTTGGCGTTGAGGGGCGTGCCGGCGACGGGCAGTCCGGCGGCCCAGCGGATGGCGTCGGCGATGTCGGCCGACGAGCCGCCGCACTTGCCGAGGACGCGCACGGCGATCATGGGCGAGACCCAGTTGATGCCCGAGACGCCGATGCCGTTGTTCGTGGCGGCGCCGACCGTGCCGGCGACGTGGGTGCCGTGCCACGAGCTGTTGCGGACGGGGCAGCCGGCGAAGTAGCCCGAGGCGTTCTCGGCCGAGGTGATCCAGTCGCCCGGATCGCTGGGGTCGGCGTCGCGCCCGCCGCCGTCGTTGGCGATCTGGCTGTCGGAGATCATGTCGTAGCCGGGCAGGAAGCGACCGACGAGGTCCTCGTGGTCGAGCTTGCCGGTGTCGAGGATGGCGGTGACGACCGACGGGGAACCGGTGGTGATGTCCCACGCCGGCGGGAGGTTGGCGCCGTAGTTCGACGGTGCCGTCACCTCCTTGTAGTGCCAGTGCTCGGTGGCGTACTGCGGATCGTTGGGGACGGCGTCGGCGGTCACCCACAGGTCGGGCTCGGCCCACAGCACGTCAGGGCGCTGCTGGAGCTCGGCGGCCAGCGCCTCGACCTGGTCGTAGGGCATGCGGCTGGGCAGCTCGAGCACGGTCGACCCGTCACCCAGTTGGCGCACGACCTCGACGGGGGCGCCGGCGTCGATCGAGGCGTCGGCGCGCTGCGACGGCGTCGGGGCGGCGCCGTCGGCGTAGGCGACGACGAGACGGTTGGTCGGCAGCTCCTCGGCCGGCGCGGCGCCGCGCCCAGCGGCCCCAGCATCACCGGCCGTGGTCTCCGGACCTCGGCCTCGTCCCGGAGGGCCCTGCGCCTCGGCGGAGCCGCTGAGTGGCACCGAGATGGCGAGCAGCGCGAGTGCGGCGATCAGCAGCACGACCACGCGACGGATGGACGACGTTCCCACCTGCGTCTGCATGGCGGGGGAGGCTACTCCACGGTCTGTGATCGCTTGTTGCGATCCTGTGACAGGTGTCGCTCTCCGCGGCGCTTGCCCTCTTGAACCGATGGATCTACGATTTCCGACGTGCCTTCGGAAATCGTAGATCCATCGATCGATCGGCGTGCCCGCAAGCGGGCCGCCCGCCGGGACCATCTGCTCGGCCTGGCAGCGCAGATCGTCGAACGCGACGGTGTCGAGGGGTTGACCATGGCGGCGTTGGCCGAGGCGGCGGACTACGCCCCGGCGTCGCTCTACACCTACTTCTCGTCGCGCTCCGCGCTGCTGGCGGCGCTCCAGACCCAGGCGCTGCAGCGGCTGGGGGCCGTGGCGGATGCGGCGCTGGCCGGGTGGTCGAGCGCGCTGGCGGCGCACCGGCCCGAACCTTCGCCGACCACGGCAGCGCTGGTGCGTCTCGTCGCCTTCAGCGACCTGTTCCTGTCGGCGCCGGAGCGGTACCCCTACGAGTTCCGCCTGCAGCAGCAGCTGCTGGTGACCGACGGCGTGCAGGACCCCGACGACCTCGCCGCCATCGTGCCCGTGGCCTTCCATGTGCTCGACGTCCCGCGGCGGCTCCTGGCGGCGGCCGTGGAGTCGGGGGCGTTGGTGTCCCGGGCTGCCGACGTCGATCCGCTCGGCCAGCCGCTCGATGGCGCGCTGGTGCGGACGCTCACCTGGATCACGGCGCTGAACGGCGCGCTGCTGGTCGACGCGCTGTCGGCGGGCGTGCCGGTCACGGGCACGCTGCTCGGCGACGAGCTGACCGACGCCCTGCTCGTCGGCTGGGGCGCCGACCGCGCCGAGCTGGCGGCGGCGCGAGATCTGGCCCGCCGGCTCCCCGACGACGGAGGTGCATCGTGATGACGACGATGGTGGTGTTCGCGGCGGCCCTGGTCGCCGGCGCCTTCCTGTGGACGCTCGGCGAGTACCTGCTGCACCGCTTCGCCATGCACGAGCTCTACGGCAAGGGGATCATGAGCCGGGAGCACCTCAACCACCACGTGCACTCGACGTGGCGCTACGAGACGACGACGCTGCTCAGCTGGATCGGCGTCTGGCTCACCGGCGGTCTGCTGTGGGCGCCGCTCGGCTGGTGGCTGGCCGGCCCGGCCTTCGGCGTCGGCCTAGGGCTGGGGTGGATCGTCGGGTACTTCCACTACGAGTACCAGCACGCGGTGGCGCACCGGCGGGCCCCGTCGGGCCGCTACAGCGCCTGGCTGCGGGTGCACCACTTCCACCACCACTTCGGTCACCCGATGACCAACCACGGCGTGACCCTCGACTGGTGGGACCGGGTGTTCGGCACGCTGGAGCAGCCCGAGGTCGTGCGGGTGCCGCGCCGGCTGGCGATGCCCTGGTTGCTCGACGACGACGGCGAGCTGCGGCCGGAGTTCCGGGACCGCTACGTCCTCGTGGGCGCCACCGACCTCGACGAGCGCCAGGCGATGCTCGACCGGGCCCGGGCCTTCGCCTCGCTGGCACCGACCGACTGACGGCCGGACCGACGGACGGCCGGACGGCCTGGCGCCCGGCGGCGTTCAGGCGTGGGTGTGGCCGCGGCGCAGCGGCGGATCGGTCTTCGGTGGTTGCCGGCGGGCGGGCAGCTCCGACAGCAGCGCCGTGGTGGTGGCGGCCACCTCGGCGACCGCCGCCTCGAACCGCTCGGTCAGGGCGGCGTTGGGGTGGCGGATGCCGGAGACCTTGCGGATGTACTGGCGCGCTGCGGCCTCGATCTCCTCGGCGGTGGCCGGGGGCTCGAGGCCGCGCAGCTCGGTGATGTTGCGGCACATGCCGCCCAGCCTCTCAGGCGATGTCGGCGGCGTCGAGGGCCGAGCCGTAGCGGGCGACGATGCGGTCGCGCTTGCGGGGGTCGATGTTGATCTTCGACAGGTCGCCGTCGTAGACGTCGAGCACCCGGTGGTCCATGACCTTGCGCCACAGCGGCGGCACGTAGGCGAGGCCGATCATGGTGCCGTACCCCGACGGCAGCTGCGGGGCCTCGTCGAAGGTGCGCAGCACCTGGTAGCGGCGGGTCGGGTTGGCGTGGTGGTCGGAGTGGCGCTCGAGGCCGTACAGGAGGAGGTTGGTGGCGATGTGGTCGCTGTTCCAGCTGTGCTCGGGGCGGACCCGCTCGTAGCGCCCGTCGGGGCGCTGCTCGCGCTGCAGCCCGTAGTGCTCGAGGTAGTTGACGACCTCGAGCAGCGAGAAGCCGAACACCGCCTGCACCAC
>JAGQTE010000049.1 GCA_020439175.1 Acidimicrobiales bacterium
ACGCCCCTCCAGCACGCGAGCCAGGTCCTCGCCGACCAGGAGGCCGGCGACGCCGATGTTGCCGCCGAAGAAGCGGTTCTCGACGGGGAGCACCTCGACGTCGCCGAACCCCGCGCCGTCGAGCAGCGGGCGCAGGATCTGCGCGCCGTAGGTACCGGTCAGCACGGTGGCGGGCAGGTCGCGGCGCGGGCCGAGGGTCACGGCGGTCTCGGCACCTGACGGGCGGCGATACCCGTCCGGTCCGGCACCGTCGACCCAGGAGAAGAAGCCGCCGCGGTTCGGGGTGTGCTCCCCCGGCGCCGGCGCGGCGCGGCCCGAGGCGAAGGCGTCGGCGAAGGCGGCGGCCATGCCCACGCCGTCCTCGTGCATCGGGAACCCGGCGTAGGTGCTCGCGTCCGGGAACGGCCGCCCGGCGAGCAGGTAGTACTCGTCGGCGGCGAAGACCAGGCGATGTCCGAGCGCGGCGAGGAAGACGTCCTGCCAGTCCTCGACGGCGTCGACGACGGCGGCCGCCTCGGCCGGCGTGTGGGGCCGCATCGCCGGCTCCCGGTTGTGGCGGCTGACGCCGAGGGGCACGACGCAGACGCTGGCGAGCTCGGGATACTCGTCGAGCACCCCCGCCAGGGTGTCGTCGAGGACCGCACCGTCGTTGCGACCGGGACAGACGACGACCTGACCGTGCACCTCGACGCCGTGGTCGAGCAGCATCCGCAGCCAGCGCAGGCTCGTGGCGCCCCGCTGGTTGCGCAGCATCCGGGCCCGGACCCGCGGGTCGGTGGCATGGATGCTCACGTACAGGGGCGACAGGCCCTCCGTGAGCACCCGCTCCAGGTCAGCCTCGGTGAACCGGGTGAGCGTGGTGAAGTTCCCGTAGAGGAACGACAACCGGTAGTCGTCGTCCTTGACCGCGAGGCTCGGCCGCATGCCGGACGGCAGCTGATGGATGAAGCAGAACTCGCAGTGGTTGTCACACGTCGTGACCTGGTCGAACAGCGGGGTGTGCACCTCGAGGCCGACCGGCTCCCCCGCCGCCTTGGCCACGGTGATCTCGTGGACGCCGTCGTCGCGGCGCACGGCGAACGTCGGATCTTCGTCATCGACCAGCCAGCGGTACTCCAACACGTCGCGCGGCACCTGACCGTCGATGGCGACGATCTCATCGCCGACGAGCAGACCTGCTGTCGACGCCGCCGAGCCGGGCTCGACCAGCACCACCTGGGGCGGGGACATGGAGGTCCGATGCTACCGGTGCCCGGCGATAGCCTGCGATCCGTGGCCTCCGATGTGCAGCTCGTGCTCCTGGCGTCACCCCGTGGGTTCTGCGCCGGCGTCGAGATGGCGATCAAGGCCCTGGCGTGGATGGTGCGGGCGTTCGAGCCGCCCGTGTACTGCTACCACGAGATCGTCCACAACCAGAAGGTCGTCGAGCGCTTCGAGGCGCTCGGCGTGGTGTTCGTCGACGATGTCGCCGAGGTCCCGCCGGGCCGGCCCATCATGCTGTCGGCGCACGGTTCGGCCCCCGAGGTGGTGGCCGCGGCCCGGGCGAACGGCGGGTACGTGGTGGACGCCGTCTGCCCGTTGGTCACCAAGGTCCACCACGAGGTCAAGACCCGCGCCTCCAAGGGCTTCGAGATCGTCTACGTCGGCCACGCCGGCCACGAGGAGGCGGCCGGCACGATGGCGGTGGCGCCCGACGCCATCCATCTCGTCGAGTCCCCGGACGACGTGGCGGCGTTGCCCGTGATCGAGCAGCCGGTGGCGCTGCTGGCGCAGACCACGCTGTCGCACCGGGACTGGGCCGGGGTGGCCACCGCCGTGGCCGACCGCTTCCCCGAGCTGTGGAAGCCCGGCCGCAGCGACCTGTGCTTCGCCACCACCAACCGGCAGTCCGCCCTGCTGGCGATGGCGCCGCGCTGCGACGCCGTCGTCGTCATCGGGTCGGCCAACTCGTCGAACACCCGGGCGCTCGAGCGACTCGCCGGCGATGCCGGCTGCGACCGGGTGCTGCGGGTCAACGGCCCCGAGGAGCTGCCCGACGACCTGTCGGGCGTCGTCGGCGTGACCGCCGGCGCCAGCGCCCCGGAAGATCTGGTCAGCGCCGTGATCGCTCGCCTGGCGCCGCGCTACGGCGTCGAGGAGGTGACGATCACCGACGAGGACGAGTACTTCCCGCCACCACGCAACCTGCGCGAGCTGATCGACGCCGTCGACGGCCTGGCGGGCTTCGGCTTCGGCTCCGCCCCCGAGACGCGCCCCGAGGCCAACGATCGCCGGCTCGCCGCCAGCGATGTGCTCGCGACCCTCGGTTGAGGGTTCAATCGTCGCCATGCTCAGCCCGTCGCTCGAGACCGTCCGCCTGTTCCTGCACATCCTCGGCGCCACCGTGTGGGTCGGCGGCCAGCTCACGATGCTCGGCCTGCTCCCCGTGCTGCGGGCGCAGGGACCCGACCTGCCCCGGCTCGCCGCCCGACAGTTCGGCAAGATCGCCTGGGCCGGGTTCGCCCTGGCGGTGGTGACCGGGGTGTGGAACGTGTTCGAGGTGGACATGAAGAACGCCTCGACCAGCTACCACATGACGCTCGGCCTCAAGCTCGTGCTCGTGGGCGCCAGCGCCGCCGCCGCCCTCGTGCACACCTACGGCAAGTCCAAGCCCGCACTGGCGATCGGTGGCGCCGTCGGGTTGGTGGCGTCGCTCGGTGCCGTCTTCGTCGGCGTGCTGCTCGCCGGTTGAGGCAGACTGGGGCGATGGCGACCAGCTTCACTCGAATGGACGAGTCGACTGCGGACCAGTGGGCCGTGATCGGCGCCGAGACAATTGCCAACCAGCCCCGCGTGGCCGAGCAGTTCCTGGCGATGTTGCGCCAGCTCGACACCATCACGGACGGCTTCAGCTGCGATCAGCTCGTGCACGCCTGCCAGACGGCGACCATGGCCGAGCGTGCCGGCGCCGACCCCGAGATGGTGTTCGCGGCGCTCTGCCACGACCTGGGCAAGCTCGTCAGCGTGTTCAACCACCCGGCGATCGCGGCCGAGATGATCCGCCCGTTCGTGCGCGACGACGTGTACTACGCCATCAAGTACCACCAGGACTTCCAGGGCAAGCACTACTACCAGCACTTCGGCAAGCCCCAGGACCTGCGGGACCAGTACCGCGACGAGCCCTGGTTCGCCCTGGCCGAGCAGTTCGCCGACGAGTGGGACCAGGCGGCCTTCGATCCCGACTACGACACCCTGCCGCTCGAGCACTTCGAGCCGCTGGTGCGCGAGATCACCGCCATGCCCAAGAGCTTCTGACGCCCGCCGTCTCGACGGTCAGCGTCGGTTCGGGGTGCCGGCTCGCTCCTGCGCCTCGTCGAAGAGCACCTGGATGCGCTCGCCGAGCAGCTCGGTCAGCTCGCGCACCTGCCGGCGCGGCACGCGCCCGCCCTCGGTGTTGGGCTCGGGCATGATCGGCTCGCCGATCACCATCGTGATCCGGGTCGGCCGCGGGATCTTGGCGCCCTTGCCCATCGCCCGCTCCGTGCCGCCGAGCCCCACGGGCACGATCGGGATCTGCGCCTTCGAGGCGATGTAGGCAGGTCCGTCGAACATCTCGCACACCGTCGGGCCGAACTGCCGGGTGCCCTCGGGGAACATCACGACCGGCTCACCGCGCTCGATGACGGTCATCGCCGCCTTGATGGCGCCGCGGTCGGCGGTGCCACGGTCGACCGGGAAGCCGCCGAGGTTGGTGAAGTACCACGCCCCGAAGCGGGTCTTCCACAGCGACTCCTTGCCCATGAAGCGCACCCGGCGCTTGGTCACGAGCGCCATGACCGGCGTGTCGAGGTTCGAGCGGTGGATCGGCGACACGATGAAGGCGCCGCGCGTCGGCACGTTCTCGTGCCCGGTGATCGAGACCCGGAAGTACACCTTGCCGATCGTCCAGACGATCCACCACCAGATGAAGTAGAAGATCCGCTGCGGCAGGCCGAACTCCTCGCCCAGCTGGTGCCCCTCCGGGATGAGGATCTCCTTGTCCGCCTTCGACTTCTCGATCGTCGGCTTCTTGGCGGCGTCGTCGGTCATGGCAGCTGCTCCTGCAGGAGGCGGACGATCTCGTCGATGTCGAGGTCGCTGGTGTCGACGTGCAGGGCGTCCTCGGTCTGGCGCAGCGGGTTGGCCGTGCGGTTCTGGTCGAGCGCGTCGCGCCGGGCCAGGTCGGCGGCGACCGTGGCGTAGTCGAGGTCGGTGACCTCCTTGGAGCGTCGGGCGGCGCGCACCTCGGGCCGGGCGTCGAGGTACACCTTGAGCTCGGCGTCCGGGAACACGACGTCGCCGATGTCGCGCCCTTCGATGACGCCCCCGCCGTGCTCGACCGCCCACTGCCGTTGCCGGGCGCGCAGCTCGGTGCGCACGTCAGGGTTGGCGGCGACCAGGCTCACGGCCCGCGTCACCTCCGGGCCTCGGATCTCGATGGTGGCGTCGTGGCCGTCGACACGCACCGTGCCGTCGGCGTCCTGGTCCAGCTCCATCGTGCGGGCCACCGCAGCCACCGGCTCCTGCTCGGTCGGGTCGATGCCGCGGCGCAACGCCGCGAACGTCACCGCCCGGTACATCGCCCCGGTGTCGAGGTAGTCGAGCCCGAGCGCCTCGGCGAGACGTCGGGCCACGGTGGACTTGCCGGACCCTGCCGGGCCGTCGATCGCGATCACCCTCACGAGCGCGAGACCCTACCCGACCGCCGGCAGCCCACGATCGTCCTCAGCGCAGCTCGTCCAGCAGCGCGAAGAAGCCGGGGAAGGACTTGGCGACGCAGCCGGGATCGTCGATCACGATGCCCGGGCTGACCAGGCCGAGCACGCTGAACGCCATGGCGAGGCGATGGTCGTCGTGGGTGGCGATCGTCGCCGGCGTGCGGCCGCCGCCGACGATGCGCATGCCGTCGGGGGTCTCGGTGGCGTCGACGCCGCAGGCTCGCAGCTGGGCCACGACGGCGCCGATGCGGTCGCTCTCCTTGGCCCGGATGAACCCGATGCCGTCGAGCGTCGTCGTGCCCTCGGCACATGCCGCCACCACGGCGAGCGTCGGCACGGTGTCGGACAGGTCGCGCAGGTCCACGTCGACGGCGCGCAGCGCGCCGGTGCCCCGGACTTCGGTCCAGTCCGGCCCCTGCGTCACGTCGGCACCCATGGCGGCGAGCACCTCGACCATCGCCAGGTCTCCCTGGTGCGAGGTCGTCCCCAGACCCTCGATCCGCACGCGCCCGCCGGTGACGGCGGCGGCGGCGAAGAAGTAGGAGGCAGCCGAGGCATCGCCCTCCACGGCGTAGGGCGCCGCGGTGTAGCCCCCGGGCGCCACGGTGAACCCGTCGTCGCGCACGGCGACGGACGCGCCGAAGGCCTCCAGCACGTCGACGGTCAGCGTGAGGTACGGCCGCGACACGACCGGCCCGTCGATCGTCAGGTCGAGGCCGGCGTCGAGGCACGGCGCCACCAGCAACATCCCTGACAGGAACTGGCTCGACA
This sequence comes from Acidimicrobiales bacterium, assembly GCA_020439175.1. Lineage (GTDB taxonomy): Bacteria > Actinomycetota > Acidimicrobiia > Acidimicrobiales > Acidimicrobilacustridaceae > JAGQTE01. The sequence goes on from JAGQTE010000049.1 coordinate 5,508, forward strand.
CGTCGGCCCGCACAGCCAGGGCGCCGCCGGGCGCCGGACCGCGGGTGACCGTCACGGGCAGGTGGCCGGCAGCACCGTCCTCGCGCACATCGAGCCCGAGCGACCGCAGGACCCTGATGCCCTCGGTCATCGGCCGGCTCCGGAGCTGTACGGCGCCGTCGACGGTGATCGGTGCGCGCCCGGCGGCCGTGACGCCGAGGGCGAAGCGGCCGGTCGTGCCCGACTGGCGGGCGTCGAGGCGCACCGCCGACGCCGGCAGGGCGCCGGCGACACCCGTGACGCGCACGGCGCCGGCGGCCGGGTCACCTTCGACACCGGCGCCCAGGGCCCGCACGACGTCGAGCATGGCGGCGGTGTCGTCGGCGTCGAGGACGCCGGTGAGCTCGCTCGTGCCGCGCGCCAGCGCCGCCGCCAGCAGGGCACGGTTGGTGAGGCTCTTGGAGCCCGGCACCCGCAAGGTGACGTCAGGGGCCGTGGTCAGCGGTTCGATCGCCAGCGGTTCGGGGTTCACCCGGGCGCACCTTGCTCCAGCGAGCGCAACGACGGTCGGTAGCCCTCGGCGACCAGCGCCGCCTCCAGACGTGGCGCCTCGTCCGTCTCGACGAGCAGGATGAGCACACCCTGATCGCCCTCGGCGGAGTGGGCGATCTCGATGTCGGCCAGGCTCACGTCCACGGTGGCGGCGAGCGTGGCGATGCGGGCCACCTCGCCCTTGCGGTCCGGGATCGGGACCCGCAGCTCGCTGAGCAGGTCCGGTCGGGCGTAGCGCGCCGGCAGGTTGAGGCGGGCGGCGCGCGCCTGCTCCAACCACACCACCAGGGCGACGCGATCGCCGTCGGCCACGATGCGCCGGACCTCGCCGAGGTTGGCGATGAGCTCGTCGAGCTCACCGACGATGGCGTCGCGGTTCTCGGCGCAGATGTCGGGCCAGATGCCCGGATGGCCGGCGGCGATCCGGGTCATGTCCCGGAAGCCACCGGCGGCGAGGCGCAGCAGGGACCCGTGCTCGGCGGCGCGCCCGTCGGCCAGGCGCATCAAGGTCGCCGCCGTCAGGTGCGGCACGTGCGACACGAGGGCGACCATCGCATCGTGGGCCTCGGGCGCCAGCGACACCACCTCGGCGCCGAACGAGGCGACGAGCGACCGGAGGGCGGCGAACGCGGCGTCGTCGGTGCCGGGGACGGGCGTCAGGACCCAGGTGCGACCGTCGAAGAGATCGGCGCGGGCGCCGGCCACGCCCTCGAGCTCGCTGCCCGCCATCGGGTGCCCGCCGACGTAGCGGGGATCCGCCATCAGGCCGAGCATCGGGGACTTCACGCTGCCCACGTCGGTCACCAGTCCCGCCGTGCGATCGAGCGCCTCGACGACGGCGCCCACGATGGCCCCCACCGGCGTGGCGACGAAGGTGACCTCGGCGTCGGGGTCCCACCCCTCGGCGTCGATCACGCCCGCGTCGAGCGCGGCAGCGGCACGGTCGGGGTCCGCCTCGACACCGCTGACGTGCCACCCCTGGGCGCGCAGCGCCAACCCGATGGACCCGCCCACCAGGCCGGTGCCGACGATCTGGGCCCGGCGTGTCGCCATCTCAGCCGGGCAGGTCGTCGCGGAGGCCGACGGCGCCTTCGAGGTACACGTGACGCAGCTCCGCCCGGGACCGTTCGGACTCGATGTGCATCAGGATGCGGATGCAGCGGGGCGTGCCGCCGGTGATGTCGAGCTCGCGGGCGCACAGCAGGGGCACGTCGCCCAGGCCGAAGGTGCGTGCGGCGGCGGCCGGGAAGGCGGCGTGGATGTCGTCGGTCGCCGTGAAGATCACCGACACGACGTCGTCGTGGTCCACGTCGTTGCGGGCGAACAGCTCGCCGAGCAGCGCAACGGTGCGGTCGAAGATCTGCTCGCGGGTGTCCTCGTCGACGGTGGTGGCCCCGCGCAGGGCCCGGAGTCGTCCCGGCATGGCCCGACATCGTACGGACCGGCGCCGGGCCCGGCCCAACCGATACCGCTCACCGGTCGTCCTCGCCCGGGGCCGTCGCCAACGCCAGGTCGCGCACCTCCACCGGCGTGAGCGATCGCCAGGCGCCGGGCGGCAGCCTGGTATCCGACACGGGCCCGATCCGGTGGCGGACGAGGCGCGTCACCGGGTGCCCCACCGCGTCGCACATCCGGCGGATCTGACGGTTGCGTCCCTCGTGGATCGTGATCCCCAACAGGTGGGGGGCGAGCGTCGCCACCTTGGCCGGAGCGGTGATCCCGTCCTCGAGCTCGACGCCCTGGCGCAATCGACGCAGCGCACCGCGGCTCGGCGTGCCCTCGACGGTGACGAGGTACTCCTTGTCGACCCCGAACGAGGGATGCGTCAGCCGGTGCGCCAGGTCGCCGTCGTTCGTCAGGATGAGCAGCCCCTCGCTGTCCGCGTCGAGCCGACCGACCGGGAAGACGCGTGGGTCGTCGGGCACCAGCTCGACGACCGTCGGCCGCCCCTGCGGATCGTGCGCCGTCGTGACGATCCCCGCCGGCTTGTTCAACAGGTAGTGCACCAGGCCGGGCGCCACACCGATCGGCACGCCGTCGACCGCCACCGCGTCCACCGCGGCGTCGACGCGGGCGCCAAGCTCCACCGGCACGCCGTTGACGGTGACCCGACCGTCGGCGATGAGCTCCTCGCAGGCGCGGCGGCTACCGAACCCGACCCGCGCCAGCACCTTCTGCAGACGCTCAGGACCGCCGCCGTCAGTCACCGTCGAGGTCGGGCGCCGCGGCAGGGGCCTCGGCAACCGGCTCGTCGGCGGCGGGCTCCGCCCGCAACCCGGCCTCCAGCGCCTCCACGATGTCGGGCCCGGGCACGAACTCGGCGATCGGCGGCAGGTCCTCGATCGTGCGCAGTCCGAGCCGCTCGAGGAAGAGGTCGGTGGTGCCGAACAGCGCGGCGTTGCCCGGACCCGGGTCCGTCCCGACGTCGGTGATGTAGCCGCGCTGCTCGAGCGTGCGCACCACACCGTCGACGTTGACCCCACGGATGGCGGCGATCTGCGCCCGGGAGATGGGTTGCTTGTACGCGACGATGGCCAACGTCTCGAGCGCCGCCGAGGAGAGGCGGGCCGTCTGGCCCTCGAGCACGAACCGCTCGACGTAGGGCGCCTGCTCCGGATGGCTCTGGTAGCGCCAGCCGCCGGCCACCTCGACCAGGATGAAGCCCCGCCCGTCCACCTCGTAGGACGCCGCGAGCTCGGCCAACACCTCACGCAGCTGGTCGACCGGCGTCTCGGTGACCTGTGCCAGCAGGTTGGCGTCGATCGGGTGCTCGGCCACCATCAAGATGGCCTCCAGGGCACGCTGCAGCTCGGTGGCCATGGCTCAGCCGTCGTAGGCGTCGACGGCCGCGAGGTCGTCCAGGTGCAGCCGCTCGGTGCCGCCGCACCACAGCACGGTGATGTCGCCGAAGGCGCTGGGCTGGTCGATGTCGACGACGCCCTGCTTGAACAGCTCCAGGATGGCCAGGAACCGCACCACCACCTCGATCCGTTCGACCAGCGAGCTGGTCAGCTCCCGGAAGCTGATGCGACCGGCGCGGGGCAGCTCGTCGAGGAGCTCCTCCATGGCGTCGGAGACCGACACCCGCACGTCGGTGACGTGGTCGAGCGTGACCGCGAGCTTGGGCTTGGGCGTCATCGCTCGCAGGAAGGCGGCGCGCAGGTCGTCGGTGTCGATGCCGTCGAGCAGGTCGGGGGCGACGTCGAGGAACTGCTCCTCGAGGCCGGCGACCCGCGGGAACGAGCGGCCGGCGGCATCGGACAGCCGGCGGAACGACGCTGCCGCGTCCTTGAACGTCTTGCACTCGAGCAGGCGCGCCAGCAGCAGGTCGCGCGCCTCCCACAGGGCGAGCTCCTCGTCGAGGTCGAGGTCGCCCTCGTCGGGCAGCAGGCGTCGGGCCTTGAGCTCCACGAGGGTGGCGGCGATCAGCAGGAACTCGGTCGCCACCTCGAGGTCGAGCTCGTCCATCCGCTCGAGCTCACGCAGGTACCCGTCGACGATCGTGGTGATCGACACCTCGTAGATGTCGACCTGCTCGCGCAGGATCAGGTGCAGCAACAGGTCGAACGGGCCCTCGAAGACCGGCGTCTGGACGGCGTAGGACATCCCGACGAGCGTAGAGGGGCCGTCGGGCGGGTTCGCGGATGGTCCCCAGTGCCCGGAGGGCGTCCGGTAACGTTGCCGGGCGTCGAACGGGAGGTTCGGCACAACCCCCTAGGAGGAATCACCACCATGACCACACGATCTGCACGCGCCCTCGGCGGCGTGGCAGCCCTGATGCTGCTGCTGGGCGGCGTGGCGTGCTCGAAGACCGAGGACACCGCGGCATCCACCACCACGACGGCGGGCGCCACGAGCACCACGGCCAAGGAGAAGGACACCGACACCACCTCGAAGTCCTCGAGCGCCGGTGGCTCCGCCCTCGAGAAGCTCGCCAGCGGTGAGATCGACAAGGACGACACCGATGCCGTGGACCAGGCGCGTGAGCAGTTCGCCGAAGAGGTTGGCATCGACCTGAGCGAAGACGAGATGGGCTGTCTCATCGACGAGTTCATCGACAACCCCGATCTCGCCGACATCGGCGACAACCCGAGCGCCGACGAGGCGTCGATGATGATGGACGCCATCTCGAACTGCATCCCCAAGGAGAAGTTCGTCAGCCTGGTCATCGACCAGATGGACAACGGCTCGTTCACGCAGGCCCAGCTCGACTGCATCGAGGAGCAGCTCCTCACGCTGACCGCGCAGGACATGGCCGACCTGATGTCCGGCGACGCTGCAGCCACGCAGGAGTTCGGCACGCTCGTGGCCCCGTGCGAGAACGCCTGAGCGCGCTCGCCTCGTGACCTGGCGAACCGGCGTCGCCGTCGCTCTCCTCGTGGGGGCGACGGCGTGCGCCGGCGACCCGGCACCCCAGCAGCCGCCCGACGCGGCGGCGCAGCAGGTGGTGGCGCTGCTGCTCCTCGATGACGCCGCCGGCGCATGCATCGAGGCGGCCTTCACGGCCGAACCCGACCTCGCCGCCATCGTCAACACCGGCACCGACCAGCTGCCCGAGGACCGTGCGGGCGCCGCCCTCGCCGCCATCCGCACCTGTGCCGACGGGCCCGCCCTGTTCGCATCGCTGGCGACGATCGCCGCCGTCACGGCAGACGCCGACGCCACGGAGCAGCGCTGCCTGGCCGACGCGGTGGGTGCGCTGCCCGCCGATGAGCTCGACCTGTTGATGCTGTGGGCGATCAACCCGTCCGCCATCGACGCCACCGGGTACCTGCGCTTCGCCCAGGTCAGCCGATCGCTCGCCGCCTCGTGCGGGCTCGACCTCGAGATGCCCACCAGCTGACAACGCCTTTTCGCGGCGCGCGGCCGCTGCCGTAGCATCGCCGCCCATGACGCGAGTCTTCAGCGGCATCCAACCGACCGGCGAGGTCCATCTCGGGAACCTGCTCGGCGCCCTGCGCAACTGGGTGCGCGACCAGCACACGGCCGACTCGCTGTACTGCGTCGTCGACCTCCACGCCCTCACCGTGCCGCAGGACCCGGTCGAGCTGCGGTCCACGACCCGGCAGCTGGCACAGCTGCTGCTCGCCGTCGGGATCGATCCGGCGGTGGCCACGCTGTTCGTCCAGAGCCATGTCGACGAGCACACCGGCCTGGCCTGGATCATGGAGTGCACGGCTGCGGTCGGCGAGCTGCGGCGGATGACGCAGTTCAAGGACAAGTCCGATGGCGCGTCCTTCGTCTCCGGCGGCCTGTTCACCTACCCGGCGCTCATGGCGGCCGACATCTTGTTGTACGACACCGATCACGTCCCGGTCGGCGACGACCAGCGCCAGCACCTCGAGCTGACCCGGGATCTGGCCATCCGGTTCAACAACCGCTACGGCGACACGTTTATCGTACCCGAGGCCACCATCCCGCCGGTCGGGGCGCGGATCATGGACCTGCAACAGCCCACCCGCAAGATGTCCAAGTCCGCCGACTCGCCCCAGGGCACGATCGGCGTGCTCGAGGACCTCGGCGCCGTGGCCAAGAAGATCAAACGTGCCGTCACCGACACCGACAACGAGGTGCGCTTCGACACCGATGCCAAGCCGGGCGTGAGCAACCTGCTCTCGATCCTCGGTGCCTGCACCGACCGGGACCCCGCCAGCCTCGCCGACGACTACACGCAGTACGGTCCCCTCAAGGCCGACGCCGCCGATGCCGTCTGCGCCGTGCTCGAGCCGATCCAGGCCCGGTACGCCGAGCTCGACGCCGATCCCGGTGCCGTCGATGACATCCTGTCGGGCGGCGCCGCCAAGGCTCGTGCCGTCGCCGGTCCGACCCTGGCGCGGGCGCGAGAAGCGCTGGGCCTGCTCCCGGCACGCTGACCGTCAGTCGTCATCGGCGTCGCGCAGCGCCCGGCCGATGTCGAGCGGGACGCTCCAGCGGTCCTCGCCCCAGTGGTGCTCGCGCGCCCACGCCACCGTCAGCGGGTCCGAGCCGGCCAGCTCCAGACGATCACCGCCGAGCGTCGGGTGCCGGAGGTACAACCCGACGCGGCGGGTGAAGCCGCGCGTGCGCGTCCACGCCAGGATGACGTCCTGATCGTGGCGCACGGCAGCCGCCGACAGCGTCGCCACCACCCGCCCATAGGTGGTCAGGTGGCTGTCGACCTTGCCGACGTCATGGAGCAGGGCCGCGGCCAGCACGGGCCG
>JAGQTE010000459.1 GCA_020439175.1 Acidimicrobiales bacterium
CCAGCGATGCGGCGTCGGTCGCCGCCTGGATCTTGGCGGCGCGGGCATACCAGGCGCCGAGATCGACGGCGTAGGACGTGAACGCCAGGATCGGCAGGATCATCAGCGCCGTGAGGGCCAGGATGTAGCCCCGTTCACGGGCGGTGCGCCCGTCCTCGAGGCGTGCGTCGGGTTCGGGGCGGGCCAGGCGGGCGATCACCCGGGCGCTTCGGCTTCTGCGCTGCTTGCTCATGTGTCAGCTCCCAACGCTCGGGGGTTCGATGGCGTACACGACGTGCCGCTCGATGGTCTGGCCCGACGGCCAGATGCCCGTCACGGGCTGGTACTCGACCTCGATGTAGACGCCGATCTTGGTCTGGGTCTTGGGGTTGCGGTGCGAGCCGTTGAGCGGGCACAGGAACCGGTGCCACGAGGCGCCGCCGCAGCCCGACGGCGGGCTGCCGGTCACGACGAAGCCGCTGCCCGGCGAGTCCTGGGCCACCTGCGCCGCCGAGTACACGTTGCACACGCCGGAGACGCCGGCACCGGACAGCGACCCGGGCGACGGCTGGATGTTCAGACACGCCTGGGGCACCGACCCGTCGGCCGAGGACGGCTTGTAGATGATCACGCGCTTCACCGACGACGTCTCCTGCAAGGCCAGCAGCTGCGAGTCGACGGCCCGCAGGGTCTCGAAGTCGGCATACGGGGACGCCCCGAGGTTGGACACGGTGCGGCCGACCAGGGTCAGGCCACGCTCGATGATGATGCCCTCGTGGAAGGCCATGCCGTACTCGAGGATGCCGAGCACCAGGATGACGATGATCGGCAGGGCGAGCGCCGCTTCGATGATCACCGCGCCCTCGTCGCCGTGGAGGCGACGAGCGACGGGGCGTCGTGCGGCGATCACTCGAGCTGTCCCGGCTCGAGGCGGACGATCGAGGCCGTCTCGGTCTCGAACTCCTCGCCGAAGATGCCCGTGAGCATCGGCCGCTTGACCTTCATGTACACACCCAGGTAGTCGATGTCTTGCCATTTCGGACCGTTCGTTCGGGTGATCGGGTTGTAGCCGCACGATCGCGTGGCGCTGCCGCTGCAGTTGAAGTAGCCCACGTTGTTGTTCTGCACGGCGAGGAAGGCGTCATACGGCTCGTAGACGTTGCACTTGTTCGCCACGTTGCCGCCGTAGCCGCCGATGATGCAGTTGGTGGGCACCTGATCGACCGGCGAGCCGGAGGTCGGCGCCGAGGCCTCGAAGATGACGATCCGCTCGATCCAGTCGGCGGGGATGGTCGCCATGTCCTGCCGCATCAGCGCCAGCATCTGGTAGTCGGCGTTCTTGCCGGAGCCGGTCGTGAGATACGGCCCCTGGATGGAGCCGATCTTGGCCGCCTCGGCCGTGGCGTCGGCCGCAGTCAGGTAGTCGCGGAAGACCACGCCGTACTCGAAGATGCCGAAGACGAGCACCAAGAAGACGGGCATGATCAGCGCCGCCTCGATGATGGCGACGCCCTGGTCGCCGCTGCACCGCCGGGCGGACCTGTGCGCCTTGGCGTCGGACCCGGTCACAGCGCCACCGTCCGGTTCGGCGGCATGTTCTCGACGTACGGATCGGATTCGATTTCATAGATCACGATCAGCGCCGAGGTGGTGCCGGGTGGGCAGTCGGTCGTCTCCCACGTCACGGTGGCCTGGCCCGCGGCGTTCGTCGTGGCCGCAGCGGCGTTGAACGAGACGCCGGCCGGGGCACAGGTCACGCGAGCCCGCACGATGGCGCCCTGGAGCGGCGCACTCGTCACCTGATCGCGGACCGAGACCACGCCGGACACCGTGGTGCCGCTCTTGGCGGGGACGGTGCTCCACAGCGCCACGCCGCCCGGCGGGATCGTCTGCGGCGGCTGTGTCGTGGGCGAGCCGGCGAGCGTGGTCGTGGTGTTCAGCGCCGGCGGCTGGCACTCGACCGGTGGCGGGCGCGAGGCGACGCAGTCGGCCTGCAACGACACCTGATCTTCTGCTGAGGTCGTGAGGTACTGCAGCGACGCCACAGCCACCACCACGAAGAAGGTGAACACCAGCGCGTACTCCGTGAGCGACGCACCTCGCTCGCGCTCGAACCGATCACGAGCGCCCCGACCGAATCTGCTGCGCATCACCCGATCTCCCCGATAGATGAGTCAAGCGACCCATACCGTGCCCCAACGGCCGAGCGATAGCTCGTCCGTAGACGGACTGTACATGGCATCCCTTGGGATGTCACGCCTCGTGCCGACGTCGTCGCGCACCGCGACGACCGGCAGGGGGACGCACCGTCCCCGCCAACTCGATTGTCGTCGATCATGGGCGTCATCCTCCGAAGGTGCCCGGGCATAGTACCGCGAGGTGTGCGATCCGTCACCCCCCCATTTTGTGCAATCTGACAGAAAGCTGAGAGAAGGTCGGACGCACCGGGGACTGTCAGCGCTCGTCGGTACTGTCATCGCCATGACCGATGCCACCGCTGCGCCGCACCACACGGCACAAGCCTGGGGCGCCACCCATCGCGGTGCCGCCGTCGACGCCGCCGGCGTCGTCACCGCCCACCACGGGGCCGTGGCGCCGTTGGGCCCGCTGCCGGTGCGCGATCGAGCAACCCGTGAGGCGGTCGAGGCCGACACCCTGCGCCACGGCGCCACCCTCGCCCAGGGCGCCGGCGCCCGCGCCCGTCCCGAAGCCCCCGATCCGCTGCGCACCTGCTTCGAGCGAGATCGCGACCGCATCCTGCACGCCGAGGCGTTCCGCCGCCTCGCCGGCAAGACCCAGGTGTTCCTGTTCCCCGCCGATCACCAGCGCACCCGCCTGACCCACGCGCTCGAGGTGGCGCAGGTCGCCGGCGCCATCGCCCGTGCGGCGGGGCTGAACGTGGCGCTCACCGAGGCCATCGCCCTCGCCCATGACTGTGGCCACGGGCCTGGTGGCCACGCCAGCGAGGAGGCGTTCGACGTCTACCTGCCCGAGGGGTTCGACCATGCCGTGTGGGGGGCCGACGTGGTGGCGGCACCGCTGAACCTGTGCGCCGAGACCCTCGACGGCATCCGCAACCACTCCTGGTCGCGACCGGCGCCGGCCACGCCCGAAGGCGCCGTCGTGTCATGGGCCGACCGCATCGCCTACGTCTGCCACGACTTCGAAGACGGCGTCGCCGCCGGTGTCGTCGGCCCCGGCGACCTGCCCGAGGTCGTCCGCCGCCGCTGCGGCAGCACGCACTCGGCGCAGCTCGGGTCCTTCATCGACGCCGTCGTCGCCACCATCGACCGCCACGGCACGGTGGGCATGGACCTCGCCCACGCCGAGGCGCTCGCCGCGTTCCGGCAGTGCAACTACGAGCGCATCTACCTCCGTGACGAGTCGGTGGCGCAACGACACGACGTCATCGCGCTGCTGCGAGCGCTCGTCGAGTGGCACCTCGAGCACCCCGAACCGGGTAGACCCGACCGGACGGTCCGAGACGTGGTGGCGTGGGTGGCCGGCATGACCGACAGCTATGCCTGCTCGGTGGCGGTGGATCGCCTCGGTTGGCGGCGCGATCGCCTACCGGTCGGTGTGCGTGAACCGGGGCTGTAGGCCCAACCCCGAACGTTGCGTCAGTCGGCCGGGAGCACGTCGACGACCTTGCGGTTGCGACGCGTGCCGAACTTGACCGAGCCCTCGACCAGGGCGAACAGCGTGTCGTCCCCACCACGACCGACGTTCTCGCCGGGGTGGATGCGGGTGCCGCGCTGGCGGACGATGATGGTGCCGGGCAGCACGGCCTGGCCGTCGAAGCGCTTGACGCCGAGGCGCTTGCTCTGTGAATCGCGGCCGTTGCGGGTCGAGCCGCCACCCTTGGTCTTCGACATCGCTCAGCCCTTCGTGATGCTCGTGATCTCGATGGTGTCGTACTTCTGGCGGTGACCCCACCGGCGACGCTGGTTCGTCTTGTTCTTGTACGTGAAGCCGGTGATCTTCGGGCCCTTGGTGCGGCCGACGACGCGAGCGGCGACCGAGGCCCCGGCGAGCTCGTCCGGCGTAGAGAGCACGGTGTCGCCGTCGACGACGAGGACGGGCTGGAGCTGGACATCTTCGTCGGTGCCGAGCAGCTCGACGTCGAGGGTCTGCCCCTCGCTCACGCGGTACTGCTTCCCACCGGTCTTGATCACGGCATACATAGCTCGACGAATCTACCGGTCCGGCCCCGACGCCCACAACTCAGGACGATCTCGTGGTGTGCAACCGCGCCTACCCGGCTCAGCACCACAAGATCGGCAGGGGTCAGGCCTCGCCGAGGAGGGCCGTGTCGAGCACGACGCCCCGCCCCTCGCACTCCGGGCACGTCGACGACAGCGACTCGAGCAGGCCCTCGCCGATGCGCTTGCGGGTCATCTCCACCAGGCCGAGCGCCGAGATGTCGAAGACCTGGGTGCGGGTCTTGTCGCGCGCCAGGGCGTCGCGGAAGGCCTTGATCACCGCCTTGCGGTTCTCGGCGATCTCCATGTCGATGAAGTCGCACACGATGATGCCGCCGATGTCGCGCAGCCGCAGCTGCTTGGCGATCTCCTCGGCCGCTTCGAGGTTGTTGCGGTACACCGTCTCCTCGAGGCTCGACTTGCCGACGTTCTTGCCGGTGTTGACGTCGATGACCGTCAGCGCCTCGGTGTGCTCGATGATCAACGACCCGCCCGAGGGCAGCCAGACCTTGCGGTCGAGCGCCCGGTGCAGCTGCTCGTGCACGTGGTGGCGCTCGAAGATCGGCAGGGCCTCGGCCGCCGTGTCGTAGTGCTGCACCCGGTCCGCCAGCGCCGGGGTGATGGCCGAGACGTAGGCGTGGACCTCCTCGAACAGCGCCCGGTCGTCGATGATCACGCCGCGGTAGTCGCGGTTGAATTCCTCGCGGATGACCCGGACCGCCATGTCGGGCTCGCGGTACAGCAAGGCCGGGGCCTTGACCGTCTTGGCGAGGTGCTCGATCTGGCGCCACTGCTCGAGCAGCTGGCGCACGTCGCGCTCGATCTCGATGTCGGTGACGTCCTCGGCGGCGGTGCGCACGATGACCCCGTGCTCGGCGGGCTTGACCCGGTCGAGCACCTGGCGCAGGCGCTTGCGCTCGTTGTCGGGCAGGCGCTTGGAGATGCCGTAGGTCTTCGAGTTCGGGATGAGCACGACGAACCGGCCGGGCAGCGACACCTCCTGGGTGAGGCGAGCGCCCTTGTGGGCGATGGGGTTCTTGGTGACCTGGCACAGCACCGTCTGGCGGGGCTTGAGGATCTGCTCGATCTTCGGCTCGCCCGGCTCCTCGATGTCCTCGCGGTCGTACTGGACGTCACCGCGGTAGAGCACGGCGTTCTTCGGCGTGGCGATGTCGACGAACGCGGCCTCCATGCCCGGCAGCACGTTCTGCACCTTGCCGAGGTAGATGTTGCCGTGGATCTGGAACACGTCGTCGGCGGGCCGCGACACGTAGTGCTCGACGAGGTTGCGACCTTCGAGGACGGCGATCTGGGTCGCCTGGTCGCGCACGCTGACGACCATCAGGTAGCGCCCGACCGGCTTGCCCTTGCGCTCGCGGCCCCGGCGCAGCTCGAGCTCGGCCTCGTCGAGCTCGACCGCTTCGGTCGGGACGATGGCCTGGACCGGCTGGACGTCCGGCGACGAGGCGCCGCCGCCTCCCCCGCCGCCCCCGGACTTGGCCTTGCCGCGACCGCGACCGCCACGTCGACGGCGCGACGACCCGCTGCGCTGGCGCTGCGGGTCACCGTCGGTGCCGCTGCCTCCGGCGCGCCCGCCGGCGTCACCAGACCCCTCCCCCGACGCCGCCACCGGCGCCGGCCGGGTGTCGCCGATGCGCGGCTTGCGCACCAGCGCCTGCTCCGCCACTGCCGGGTCCTGGATCGTGTTGCGCGTCAGGCGGTCGGGCAGCTCGTCGGGCTCAGCCGAGGTCGACCCCGACGACGACCCGTCGACGGCGCGGTCGTCGCCGGCGGCTCCACCGGGCTTGCGGCCACGGCCGCCGCGCGAGCCGCGCCGGCGGTTGCCCGATCCCGCGGCGCCGCCGCCCGCGTCTGCGTCGCCTCCGCCGCCTGCGGCGTCAGGTGTCGGCGCGTCGCCGCTGGTCGCGGGGCGTTCCTGCTCGGTCTCGGACATCGCGTTCCTTCCCGGCGCACGGCTCGCAGCCGCTGCGCCTCATGACGCCCGCACCTCGGCGAGCACCGCTCGCGTCGCAGCAGCCGAGCCGAGCTCGTGCCGCGCGCCGTCGAGCACCATCCATTGCGACTGCCGCACCACCCGACGCTCCTCGAGCGCCGGGTCCACGACCGCCAGAACCTCCGCCGGCCGCACCGCACGAGGCTGTGCCGCCAGCACCATCTCCACCACCACCGCACCCGCCGGCGGCACCACCGCGTCCTCGCCCAGATCGGCCGCCACCACGGCCGGGAGCGGCCACGCCGGAGCGCCGGGGACGACGGCCACCCGCTCGATCGACGGGCGGATGTCATCGGTGACCTGCTTGCCCTTGCGCTCGCGCGTGACCATCACCTCGGGACGCGCCAGCAGGTCGTCGAGCGACGCCACCAGGGCCGCCTCGTCCTGCCCCACGACGGCGACCCACCACGAGCACGCCACCACGGCCTGCTGCAGCGAGGGGCCCGAGCGATCGACGGCGCCGGCGTCGGTCACGACCATGCCGGGCGGCAGCAGGTCGCTCAACCGTGCGGGCAACGTGTCGAGGTCGACGTCCGCAGCGTCGTCGGGACGCAGGTCGACCTCGATGAACTCGCCGAGCGACTCGTAGGCGGTCGGGAGCGCCAGCCCGAAGTGCAGCTTGGGGCGCGGTGAGAACCCCTCGGTGAACGCCACGGGCAGATCGGCACGGCGCAGGGTGCGCTCGACGATGCGTGCCACGTCGCGATGGCTCGTGAAGCGGACCTTGCCGACCTTCGCGAACCGCAGGCGCAGACGCACGTCAGGCCTGCCCCGCCCCGGTCGCGCTGAGCGCCTTGGGGATCAGCGAGACGGGCACCTCGCCGCCGCGCCCGAGGTCCTGACCGGTCCCCTGGCTGCCACCGGCGGGGGCCACGGCCGAGGCGACGACGTGCTCGATGCCGTAGCCGGTGCAGGCGCCGCAGTCGTAGCACGGCGTCCACCGGCAGTCGGGCAGGCCGTGCTCGGCGAGGGCGTCGAGCCAGTCCTGCCACAGGAAGTCCTTGTGCAGACCCGCCGACAGGTGGTCCCACGGCAGGACCTCGTCCTCGGTGCGGTGGCGGTGGACGTACCAGTCCGGCGACAGGCCGTGATCGGCCAGCGCCTCCACCCAGAGCTGCTCGGCGAAGTGCTCGGACCACTCCTGGAAGACGCCGCCGCGGCGCCACACCTGCTCGACGACCGGTGCCAGGCGCCGATCGCCCCGACTCATCAGCCCCTCGACGAACGTGGCGCGCGGGTCGTGCCATTTGAGCTGCACCCCACGGTCGCGTCGCAGCTCGTCGCGCAGCAGGCCGATCTTGCGGCGCAGCTCGTCGGGCGTGTTCTGCCCGAACCACTGGAACGGCGTGAACGGCTTGGGCACGTACCCGCCGACCGACACCGTGATCGAGGCCGAACGGTGATGGCGCCGGCCGATCTCCACGACGTTGCGGGCCAGCTCCGCGATGCCGAGCGTGTCCTCGTCGGTCTCGGTGGGCAGGCCGGTGAGGAAATACAGCTTCATGCGCCGCCACCCCTGGGAGTAGGCGGAGTCGACGGCGCTGTAGAGGTCCTGCTCGCTGATGAGCTTGTTGATGACCTGGCGCATCCGCCAGGTGCCGGCCTCGGGCGCGAAGGTCAGGCCGGTGCGGCGGGCCCGCTGGATCTTGGCGGCGATGTCGACGGTGAAGGCGTCGACGCGCAGGCTCGGCAGCGAGACCGACACGAGGTCGCCGGCGTCGGTGCCCGTCACGATGCCGTCGACGACGTCGGCGATGCCGCTGTAGTCGGCCGTCGACAGCGAGGTGAGGGCGACCTCGTCGTACCCGGTGCGGCGCAGGCCTTCGGCGACCATCGTGCGCACCTGCTCGGCGGGGCGTTCCCGCACGGGCCGCGTGATCATGCCGGCCTGGCAGAAGCGACACCCCCGCGTGCACCCGCGGAAGACCTCGACGTTGAGCCGGTCGTGCACGACCTCGGTCAGCGGCACCAGCTGGCGCTTGGGGTACGGCCAGTCGGCCAGGTCGGCGAGCGTGCGCTTCTCGACCAGCGCGGGCGCCTCCGGCACCAGCGGGCGCACGGCGACGAGCGCCTCACCCTCATAGACGGCCTCGTACAGCGACGGCACGTACACACCGGTGATCTGCGCCAAGCGCCGCAGCACCCCCTGGCGGGCGTCGGGCGCGGTGGACCGGTCGGCCTTGGCCTCGGCGAGCACCTCGGTGATCTCGCCGACGACCTCCTCGCCGTCGCCGAGGACCACGAAGTCCAAGAAGTCGGCGATCGGCTCGGGGTTGTAGGTGCAGTGGCCACCGGCGCAGATGTACGGGTCGTCGGGCCCGCGGTCGGCCGAGCGCAACGGGATGCCGCCGAGGTCGAGGCACTCCAGGACGTTGGTGTAGACGAGCTCGGCCGACAGGTTGAACGCCAGCACGTCGAAGGCCCGGGCCGGGCGATGCGTCTCCACCGAGAACAGCGGCAGGCCCTCGGCGCGCAGCAGGGCCGCCAGGTCGGTCCACGGGGTGTAGGCCCGCTCGGCGACGGCGTCGGGACGCTCGTTGAGGATCTCGCGAAGGATCTGCAGGCCCTGGTTCGGCAGCCCGATCTCATAGGTGTCGGGATACAGCAGCAACCACGCCACCCGGCGCGGATCGTGATCGAGATCGGTCACACCATCTTCGAGACCGATGTACCGCGCCGGCTTGGTGACCTTGGCCAGCAGGTGCTCCAGCTGGGGCCAGATCGATTCCATGACGACGGGCATGCTACCCGGCGGATCCTGCGACGGCGGAACCCGGCGCCGACGCCCGCTGCTCAGCGGAACCGGTGCATGTGCACGTTGAGCACGAGACCCAGCGCCACGAGGGTCGTGGCGATGCTCGACCCGCCGTAGGACACGAGCGGCAAGGGGATGCCGGTCACCGGCATGATGCCCATCGTCATCCCCGCGTTCTCGAACACCTGGAACACGAGGAACGACAGCACGCCGGTGCAGATGAGGCGACCGAACGGGTCGCGCGCCAACAGGGCCGTGCGCCAGATCCGCCACATCACCACCCCGTAGAGGGCGAGCAGCGTGGCGGCGCCGACGAACCCGAGCTCCTCGCCGACGGCGGTGAAGATGAAGTCGGTCTGCTGCTCGGGGACGAACCCGAGCTGGGTCTGGCGGCCGCCGCCGTACCCCTCGCCGGTGATCCCGCCGTTGCCGATGGCCGTCTGGCTCTGCGAGACGTTGTACGTGGCCTCGACGTTGCTCTCCGGGTCGGCGAACGCCGTGAGGCGGGCCTTCTGGTACTCGGCCAGCACGGGCGAGTTCAGCACCACGACGATGCCGGCCACACCGATGACCGTCAGGGCCACGATGTAGCGGCCGCGCACACCGCCGACGAGCAGCATCCCCATGACGATGGCGACGTAGATCAGCACCATGCCGAGGTCGGGCTGGAGCAGGATCAAGAAGATGGGCGCGGCGGCCACCGCCAGGAGCGTGCCCAGCCGCTTCAGGTCGATGTCGCCCTCCCACTGGGTGAGCATCGCCGCCAGCGCCAGGATGAGCGCCAGCTTCCCGAACTCGGCCGGCTGCAGGTTGAAGAACTGCAGGTCGAACCAGGCCTTGGCCCCGTTGACCTCGGTGCCGATGAGCAGCACGGCGACGAGCCCGAACATGACGGCGCCGTAGATCGGCCACACCCAGTTGAAGAAGCGCCGGTAGTCGACGATCGACACCACGAACAGCCCGACGGCGCCGCCGGCCATGAACACGATCTCGCGCACGAGGAACGACACGTCGACGTCGGGGCCCTCGCCCTTGGTGGCGCTGAACACCATCGCCACGCCGATGGCGGCGATGCCGGCGATGGCGGCGACGAGCACGACGTCGACGTGGCGCCAGGGCGAGCTGAGGTCGCGGCGGCTGGCCGGGCCGAGGGCGGTGGACGCCATCAGTCGGTGCCCTCGGCGAGCTGGGGCCGCTGGCCGGCGGTCGTCTCCTGCCCGGCGATCGGCTCGAGGATGCGGCGCAGCACCGGCGCCGCGACGGTGCCGCCGTAGCCCGACTCCTCGATGACGGTGCCGAGGCAGATCGTGGAGCGTGGATCGGGGCCGCAGGCCACGAACAGCGCCGTGTCGACCCGGCCGTTCTTCTGGGCGGTGCCGGTCTTGGAGATGATCGGGAAGGCGGCGGTGTCGAAGTCGCCGAAGGCGGGGGCGGCGGTGCCGACGTGCACGTTGCCCACACGAGCCACGTCGAGCAGGCCCTCGTGGATGGGGTTGAAGGCCTTGCCGGGCAGGTCGAACGTGTAGCGGACCTCCGGCGTGACCTCGCGCAGGACGGTGGCCTGGGACAGGTCGATCTCCGGCCCGGGCGGCTCGGGCGGTTCGGGCTCGATCGGCAGGCCGGTGACCGGATCGAGCTCGAGCGTCGTCGAGGTGGTGGACGACGAGGCCGTCGGGTCGAGCGCAGCGGTCTCGTCGGTGGCGGCGCCGTCGGCCGTGCCGTCCGGCGTCGTGCCCGGTGTGGTTCCGCCGGTCGTCGGGTCGATCGGGGCGTCACCGAGGCCCGGCGTCGACGATTCGGAGCCGGGGGCGAGCACCTTCCACACGACGTAGGGCCGGTGCTGCTCGCCGCGCGCCACGAACGTGGCGTAGGCGTTGACGAGCTGCAGCGGCGTGGCGAGCATGTCGCCCTGGCCGATCGACAGGTTGATGCTGTCGCCCGGGTACCAGGTCGGGTCACCGTTGGCCTGCTGATCCGGTGGGAGCGACTCGTACAGCGTGCGCTTCCACTCGGCGTCCGGGACGACGCCGCCGAGCTCGCCCGGCAGGTCGATGCCGGTCGGCGCACCGAAGCCGTAGTCGCGCGCCGTGGACTGCATGGCGTCGCCGAACTGATCCGACCGGGCGTAGAACTCGTCGCCGATCCGGTAGTAGTACACGTCGCTCGACACCTGCAGCGACGTGGCCAGGTCGACGGTGCCGTTGGCCTTGCGCCCGGCGTTCTGGCGCTCGCAGTTCCCGGTGCAGTTGGCGATGACGTAGACGCCGTTGTCGCCATAGGTCTGGCCGAGGCCCTCCGGCGGCTCGTCGAGCAGGCCGGTGCGCAGAGCCGCCGTGGCGGTGACGAGCTTGAAGGTCGAGCCGGGGGCGTACAGGCCGCCGATGGCGCGGTTGATGAAGGCGTTGTCGGCGGGATCGCCGCCGGTCAGCTCCTCGTAGCGGGCCGTGCTGATGCCGTTGACGAACTCGGACGGATCGAACGTCGGGTAGCTGGCGAGCGCCAGCACGGCCCCGTCGCGCGGGTCGAGCGCCACGACCGACCCGGCGCGCCCCTGGGCGTAGCCGGAGTCGGTCGGGTAGCCGCGCACGAGCTCGAGCTGCTCGCGCAGCGCCTCCTCGGCGTCGCGCTGCACGTCGAGGTCCATGGCCAGCACGATGTCGTTGCCGGGTACCGGTTGTGTCTCGTCCGGGGTGCCATCGGGGCGTAGGGCCGTGCGCACGACGTTGCCCTTGGCGTCGACCTCGACCCGCTTGACGCCGGGCGTGCCGCGCAGCTCGTCCTCCATGCCCTGCTCGACCGCGGTCTTGCCGCTGCTGGCGTCGGGTAGGTAGGGCTTCGGGTACCCCTTCGGGGCCTCGAGCGTGCCTTGCTTCTGCTCGAGCTCGGTCTCGTTGATGCGCCCCACGTAGCCGACGATGTGGGCGGCGACCGGTCCGTAGGGATAGGCCCGGACGGCTTCGCGGCTGACCGTCACCCCCGGGAAGTCCTCGGGGTGCTCGGCGATGACGACCTGCAGCTCCTCCGGCACGTCGATGGCGACCGGGATCGGTTCGAGGGGGTCGTACTGCGGGTCCTCGAGGCGGCGTTCGAGCGCCGCGACCTTCGTCGGGCTGCCGCCGGCGGTCAGCTCCTGGGCGACGCGCAGCAGCACCTCGTCGCGGCGGCCCGAGTCGTCGAGCTCGTTCGGGCGCACGGCGATGATCAACGACGTGCGGTTGTCGACGATGACCCGACCTTCACGGTCGAGGATCCGGCCCCGCGGCGCCTCCTCGTAGACGAGCCGCTCCGTGTTGGCGACCGCCACCTCCTGGAACTGCTCCGACGCCATCACCTGCAGGTACCAGAGCCGGGCGAACAGGGTGCCGAAGAGCGACACGATGACGATCCCGAGGATGCTCATGCGCAGCCGTGGCGAGTCGGTGTCCATCGGTCGGGGGCGGGCTCCAGGTGGGCGGTGGGGCGCGACCGTCCCCGGCCGCGAGCACCTCCACGCTAGGTCAGTAGCGCAGCGATCGGTAGGCGGGCTCGTCGTGCCACGCCCACCGGAAGATGCGCACCGCCAGTGGCGCCAGCACGGCGTTGACCGTGCCTGTGACGAGGATCACGCGCCAGGCGTGGCCGGTCCACATCTGCACCTGGCCGACGACCTGGCCGAACACCACGTAGAGCCCCTCCCCCAGCGCCGTGAGGGCGAACCCGGCGACCACGGGCAGCGCTTGGCTCGACCGCACGAAGCTGGCCTGCAGGCGGCCGGCGGCGAAGCCCACCAGGCAGTACGACAGCGAGCCCAACCCGAGCGGCCCCTGCGTGATGAAGTCGAAGCTCAGCCCGGCGAAGAAGCCGACGATGGCGCCGCGGTCGGGCGTCGAGCTGAGCCCGGCGGCGATCGTCATCAGCAGCAGCACGTTCGGAGCCACGCCGAACACGTACAGGTGCGACGACAGCCCCTTCTGCAGGGCCAGCGTGGACAGCAGCACCAAGGCCAGGCGGACGCGACGGTCCTCGATCACGTCCACGTCGTCACCCGGGCTCGGGGGTCCACAGCACGACCTGCACGAACTCGAGGTCGTTGAGGTCGGCGAAGAGCTCGACGTCGAGCGTCTTGCGCAGCGAGCCGGGCTCCTCGTTGATGGCGGTCACCTTGCCCACCGGGATGTCGGGCGGGTAGGTCGAGACGCCACCCATCGTGAACAGCACGTCGTCGGTGGCGATCTCGCCCTCGAACGGGAACTCGGCGCTGATCACCTGGCCGTCGCCGCGCCCTTCGGCGACGCCGATGTAGGGCCGGTCGGCGAAGCGGACGCCGAACCGTTCGCCCCGTTGGCTGACCAGCTTCACCACGGACCGGTTGCCCGACACCTCGGTCACCTGGCCGACGAGCCCGGCGCCGGTCACGACCGCCATGTCCTCACGGATGCCGGCGTCGGACCCCTTGTCGATCTCGATCGTGTCGTCGTAGTTCGAGATCGACAGCGACGTCACCCTCGCCGTGACCCGCTCGAGGTCGTTGGCGAAGGTGAGGCCCAACGAGGCCTTGAGCTGATCGAGCTCGGCCTGGGCGGTCTGGCCCGAGGCCATCTGCCCTTCGAGCTCGTCGATGCGCTGTTGCAGCTCGCGGTTGCGCGCCTCGAGGTCGTCGTAGTCGGTGATGCCGCTGAAGACGTTGCCGATCGGCGAGACGATCCCTCCGAAGAAGTCGCCCACCGGGGCCAGCACGCCCAGCACCGCCGAGCGGGCCGACTCCAACGGACCGAACCCGCGGAAGTCGAGGGTGAGGAGCGAGACCGAGGTGACGACGAGCAAGACGATCGTGAAACGACGACGGTTCAGTCGCCCGGGGGCAGCCACAGCGGCGAGCTTAGAAGGTCCGGTGCGGCGGTCGTCAGGTCGGCTGCGACGAGATCAGGAGGCCCTTGAGGGCCTCGAACTCCTCGAGCGACTGCCCCGAACCGATGGCCACGCAGTACAGCGGGTTCTCGGCGATGACGATCGGCATGCCGGTCTCGCTGTGGAGTCGGGCGTCGAGCCCGTTGAGCAGCGCGCCGCCGCCGGCGAGCACGATGCCCTGCTCCATGATGTCGGCGGCGAGCTCGGGCGGGGTCTTGTCGAGCGTGGTCTTCACGGCGTCGACCACGGCGGACACCGGCTCCTCGAGGGCCTCGCGGATCTCCTCGGTGCTGGTGACGATGGTCTTCGGCAGCCCGGTGACGAGGTCACGCCCGCGGATCTCGGCGTACAGCTCCTCCTCGAGCGGCCAGGCGGAGCCGAGGGTGATCTTCACCTCTTCGGCGGTGCGCTCGCCCAGCGCCAGGCTGTACTCCTTCTTGATGAACTGCACGATGGCCTCGTCGAGATCGTCGCCGCCGACACGGATCGACTGGCTGGTCACGACGCCGCCCAGCGAGATGACCGCCACCTCGGTGGTGCCCCCGCCGATGTCGACGATCATGTTGCCGGTCGGCTCCTGCACCGGCAGTCCGGCCCCGATCGCCGCCGCCAGCGGTTGCTCGATGATGTAGGCGGGCTTGCGGGCGCCGGCGTTCTCGGCTGCGTCCTGCACGGCGCGCTGCTCGACCGGCGTGATGCCCGACGGCACGCAGATGACCATCCGCGGCTTGGCCCACTTGCGCTGGTGCACCTTCTGGATGAAGTAGCGCAGCATCTTCTCGCACATGTCGAAGTCGGCGATGACGCCGTCCTTGAGCGGGCGGATGGCCTGGATGTGGCTCGGCGTGCGGCCGATCATGCGCTTGGCCTCGGCGCCCACGGCGACGGGTCGGCCGTCCTTCACGTTGACGGCGACGACGGACGGCTCGTCGAGGACGATGCCCTCGCCGCGCACGTACACGAGCGTGTTGGCGGTCCCCAGATCGACCGCCATGTCGCGGCCCATGATCGAGGTGACAGACGAGAAGACGTTGGAGGCGACCGGCATGGGAGACAGCTTCCGGGCCCGAACGGGGGCGGGTGCGAGTGGGGGCCCTGCAACGGTCGCGGGCGTCGTTGCCGGGTGGAGCACCTCGCACGACCGTCGGCGGGTCACGATAGTCGTGTACGAGGACTTTGCAACAAGCCTGATCAGGCCCTGTAGTGGCACGCCGTGCGCCACATGTGGCGGTCCGGGTTGCGCCGGAGGAGGCGCAGATCAGGCCCAGATCAGGGGCGGATCAGGCGGTGACGGCCAGCCCGGGGAACCAGATCCCGAGCTCGCGCTCGGCGGACTCGAGCGAGTCCGAGCCGTGCACGAGGTTCTCGGTGAACTCGATGCCGAGGTCGCCGCGGATGGTGCCCGGCGCCGACTCGCGAGGGTTGGTGGCGCCCATCATCGTGCGCACGACCTTCCACGTGTCCTCGGGGCCTTCGACCGCCACCACGACCGCCGGCGAGCGGGTGATGAACTCGATCAGCTCGCCGTAGAAGGGCTTGTCGGCGTGCTCGGCATAGTGCTGACCCGCCGTGTCGGCGTCGACGTGGCGGAGCTCCATGGCGACGATGCGCAGGTTGCGCCGCTCGAAGCGGCCGATGATCTCCCCGACGAGGCCGCGCTCCACGGCGTCGGGCTTGCAGATGACGAGCGTGCGATCCATAAGGGCACAGACGCTAGGCGGCGGCGCACGGTGTCCGCCAACGCCGGATCGGCTGCTCAGGGTCCGTCGGAGGGGCGCAGCCCGAGGGCGTCGCGGGCGGCGCCGACGACGTAGATCGACCCCGTCACCACCACCACGTCCTCCTCCGTCGAGGTGGCGCGCGCCCGGTCGAGCGCATCGGCGACGTCGCCGACGGCTTCGGCGTCGACGCCCAGCGAGGCGCAGGCCTGCACCAGCTCGGCGGCCGGCACGGCGCGCTCGGACGGCGCCGTGCAGCACAGGACGAGATCGAAGGTGCCGACCTCGAGCGCCTCGAGGTAGGCCAGCGGGTCGCGGCCGGCCAGCATGCCGAGCACCAGCAACCGGCGCCCGCCGACCTCGAACTCGCCGCCCAACGTCGCCGCCAGCGCCGCGGCGCCGTCGGCGTTGTGCGCACCGTCGAGCACCAACAGCGGGCCGCGGCCGACGATCTCGAAGCGTCCGGGCAGACGCACCTCTGCCAGGGCGGCGCGAGCGAGCTCGGCGTCGAGTCCACGCCCGGTGAGCGCCTCGACGGCGGCGACGGCGAGCGCGGCGTTGGTCACCTGATGGTCGCCGTGCACCGGCACGAACAGGTCGTCGAGCTCCTCGAAGGGGGTGCGCACGTCGACC
>JAGQTE010000050.1 GCA_020439175.1 Acidimicrobiales bacterium
CCGCCCGAGGTCTGCATCGTCGCCTCGGCCAGGAACGACGGTCGGGCCCGGTGCGGCGGACCGGCGAGCCACAGCACCAGCAGCACCGCCGTCTCGGACGGCAGCAGGCCCTGGTCGGCGTTGCGTCGGGCCAGCGCCGCCTCGTGCAGCCGAGCGAGCCGGGTCAACCACACCACCAGGGCGGCTGTCGTCGGGTCCCGGTCCGGCACCGCCGCGCCCAGCCGTTCCGCCTCGATGGCGAGCACCTCCGCGGCCGCGGTGCTCACGGTGTCGCTCTGCTCCACTCGCCCTCCCCTCGCCTTCGGCTCCGCCACCGCGCGGCCGGCGGTTACCATCCTGGCCCCGGTAAAGATATCTTGCCAGCAAGATACTTTGCCAGGGGGACGCCATGCCGACCGACACCGAGCCCACCCAGACCGAGCCCACCGAGACCGCCCAGCCGCAGCCCGACACCGGCGCCGCCGGTGACGCCGGAGCCGACCGGGTCGATCCGCAGCGCTTCGCCCGGCTCGCCCGGGGACGCATCAAGGGGCGCGGCAGCCCCATCGGTCCGGCCACCTACCTGGCCGACCGACAGGCTGCGCTGGCCGCCATGCGGTGGGATCGGTTCGAGCTGCGTCCGATCGGCCCGTCGATCGGCGCCACCGTCGACGGCGTCGACCTGGCCGGCCCGCTCGACGAGGCCACCATCGACGACCTGCGCCGAGCGCTGGTCGCCCACAAGGTGCTGGTCTTCCGGGAGCAGCACCTCGACGGCGCGACGCAGGCCGCGTTCGCCCGCCGGTTCGGCGACCTCGAGACCCACCCGTTCCTCGCCGGATCCGACGAGCAGCCCGAGCTCGTCCGGCTGGCCAAGGACGCCGCCGTCGGCGGCTACGAGAACATCTGGCACAGCGACGTGTCCTGGCGCGAGCGTCCGGCGCTCGGCGCCGTGCTGCGTGCGGTCGAGGTGCCCGAGGTCGGCGGCGACACGCTGTGGGCCGACATGGGCGCTGCCTACCTGGCCCTCGACGACGACCTGCGGGCGCTCGTCGACGACGCCGTCGCCGTGCACGACTTCTCGATGAGCTTCGGCATGGCCCTCGACGACGCGGCGCTGGCCGAGGCCCGCGCCGCCTACCCCACCGTCGAGCACCCGGTCATCCGCACCCATCCCGAGTCGGGCGAGCGCATCGTCTACGTCAACCGCATCTTCACCAGTCACATCGTCGGGCTCGACGAGGCCACCAGCGAGGCGGTCCTCGCCGAGCTGTGCGCCCAGGCCGAGGTGCCCGAGCACCAGATGCGGCTGCACTGGGAACCCGGGATGGTGGTGTTCTGGGACAACCGCGCCACCCAGCACTACGCCGTGTCGGACTACTGGCCGCAGGTGCGCGTCATGGAGCGCGCCGCCATCGTCGGCGACCGTCCGCGCTGAAGCACGGGCGCACGGGCGCACGACTCAGGCGCCAGGCGACCTGGCCACGTCGGGCGCCAGCGCCGGCACCTCGAGCAGGCGCAGCGCCTCGGTGACGGCGACCTCGGGCGGCGCGCCGGTGTCCACCACCAGAGCCTCGGGCCACGGCGCCGCGTCGTGGGCCAGCCGGGCGGCGACCTCGGCGGTGGCGTCCGACGGATCACCGCCGTGCGCCGCCCGTGCCGCCATGCGCTGCGCCGCCTCGGCGGCCGGGAGCTCGCACACCACGGCATCGAGATCGGCCAGGGCGTCGTCGGCGACCCGGGCGGCGGCGGCACGCTGTGCCGGGTCGAGCCACGTGGCGTCGAGCACCACCGACTCGCCGCCGCGCAGCGCCACGCCGGCACGCCGCAGCAGCTCGTCGTAGGTCGCCGCCGTGGCGGCGGGGTCGTAGAGCCCGGTGCCGAACGTCGCCGGTGCCGGCGTCGACGGGTCGAGTCCGGCCAGCTCCTTGCGCACGGCGTCGCTGCGCAGCACGGTCCAGCCGGTGGCGGCGCCGACGCCCGCGGCGAGCGTGCTCTTGCCGGTCCCCGGGAGGCCGCCGACGAGCACGAGCCGCACCCGGGCACGCTCGAGGTAGCGCAGCGCCATGCGCGCCAGTCGGGCGGCCTCCCCGGCCGGTTCGGCACGAGCCGCGCCGTCGAGCTGCACGGCGCGCAGGCACGCCACCTTGCACCGGACGTGCGCCCGGTAGGCGACGAAGTGCTCGACCAACGACGGTGGCCAGGTCGCCCCGCTGAACTCGCGGTACTCGTCGAGGAACTGGCGTCCCAGCTCCGGCGCGCCGAGGCGGTCCAGGTCCATGGCCAGGAACGCCACGTCGTTGGCGACGTCGCCGTAGCGGAACCGATCGTTGAACTCGATGCAGTCGAGCACCCGGGGGCCGTCGTCGAGGCAGAAGATGTCGGCCGCCTGCAGGTCGCCGTGCCCGTCGCAGATCTGGCCGCTCCGCATCCGGTCGGCGAACAGGTCGCCGCGGCCGGCGAGGTAGCGGCGCACCAGGGATCGGACGCGATCGTGCACCTCGCCGTCGACGAGGTCGCCCACCAACGGGTCGAGCTGGGTGAAGCTCTCCTCCCAGTTCGCCGCCACGGCGTCGACCGAGCCGGCAGCGGCGATCTCGGGTGACCGGTCCGCTGCAGCATGGAAGGCGGCGAGCTGGCGGGCGAGCCGGCGGAGCTGGTCCGCGACCCGCGGGTCGCCGTCGGTCACCAACGTCGACAGGCGGCGCTCCGGCGGCATCCGTCGCATCACCACCAGGTGCTCGGCCACCGAGCCGTCGACGTCGTGCAGCGTCGCCACCCCCAGGTACACGTCCGGCGCCAGCCGGCGGTTGAGGGCCACCTCCCGCTCGCACGCCACCCGTCGCGCCTCGACGGAGGTGAAGTCCACGAAGCCGAGATCGACCGACTTCTTGGCCTTGTAGGCCCGGTCGCCGACGAAGGCGACGACCGACAGGTGCGTCTCGGTGATCTCGGCGGCGGGAGGCGCCGCACCGCTGGCGTCCGTGCTCACGAGCACCCAGGATGGCGCGGCGGCGCGGGTCCGGGAAGGGCCCAACGGCCCCGACGGGCGCACGCCGCCGATGCGGAGCGGCGCGCACGGGCGCCGGCCTGGCACGCTGGTACGCCGCAGCGCCGGGACGGGTCCGGCGCCGACGCGAGGGGGACGATGGCCGAGGGGCGGATCAGCGGCAACGACGCGCCGACGGTGCTCGGCGACGGCGCCTGGACCTACACGTGGGCCGGGGTGCCGCGCCCGTTCGTCCACCCGGTGCGCTCCCCCGCCGGCCACGTGCTCACGGTCGACGCGCCGGCCGATCATCCGTGGCACCACGCCCTGTGGTGCACCATCAAGTTCGTCAACGGCGACAACTTCTGGGAGGAGTACGGCGAGTTCGGCATCCTCCACCAAGCGGAGGCGCCGAGCATCACCCGCCACGCCGACGGCGTCGAGCGGGCCGAGGCGCACCTCGACTGGCTGCCGCCCGACAGCACCGATCCGGTGCTGCGCGAGACGCTGGTGCTCACCCACGTGCCGCTCGGCGATGATGCCCATGCCCTCGACTGGCACGTGGCGCTCACGGCGTGCGCCGACGCCTCCCTCGACCGCACGCCGTTCACCACCTGGGGCGGGTACGGCGGGCTCACGCTGCGGGGTCGCCCCGACTGGCACGACACGACGCTGCGGCTGGCCGACGGCGCGCCCCGCGAGCGGGTGCTGGGGGACCCGTCGCCGTGGCTGGCCATCGCCGGGCCGCTCGGCGGCGACGACGGCGACGCCGTGGTCGGCGCGGTGCTGATGGACCACCCGGCGAACGTGCGGCACCCGACGCCGTGGTACGCCAGCACCCGGGCCGCCACCTACGGCGACGACGGCTGGTCCAACTTCGCCAACGCCGCCGTGCTGTGGGACGAGCCGCTGGCCCTGGCCACCGGCGAGACGCTGACGCTGCGCCATCGGGTGCTCGTGCACGACGGCGCCTGGGAGAGCGAGCGCATCGACGCCGCATGGCACGACTGGGCGACGACGCCCCCGACACCATGACCCCGCCCGACCCGACGCACGCCCCCGACCCGACGCACGCCCTCGACCCGACGCTGGCGCCCGACCCGATCACGCCGGTGCGTCTGGCCCACGACCTGCGCTCGCTCGTCGTCGACGCGCTCGACGACCTCGTCGCCCACCACCTGCCGCGTTGGCGCGTCCCCGGGACCTACGGCGGCCACCGGGTCGAGCCCGACGTGCCCGCCGACCTCGTGTACACCCTCGGCCACCTCGCCGACACGGGGGTCGAGACCGTCGCCGGCACGCCGATCGACGACGCCATCACTCGCGTCCTGGCCCGCCTCGACGGCCCGGGCACCCACACGTTCTTCTCGTACCGGGTCGCGGAGACGCTGGCGCGCTACGGCCCGTTCGCCACCAACACGCTGATCGCCGGCTGGGACGACGCGGCGCGGGCCAACCTCGTCGCCGCCTGCGACTCGAGCGAGTGGATCTCGCTGCTCGACGAGGGGATCCTCCCCCGCAACTACGCGGCCGTGCTGGCGCGCTGCGAGCTCGGTCGGCTGCGCCTCGGCCTGCTCGACGACGGTGCGGTCGTCGACGACCTCGTCGCACGCCTCCGCACCGTGCTGGCCGCCAACCCGCGGCGGTACCTGGACGACTCGAACGGCAGCGTCGGTCGCTACGACATCTACACCGCCGACGTGTGGCTGTTCACCGAACCGCTGGCCGACCGCCTCGGCCCCCTTTGGGACGAGGGCCTCGCCCGCGCCCTGGCCCTCGTCGAGACCGTCGCCAGCCCCGACGGCACCGCCGTGCCGTGGGGCCGGTCGACCGGCATCCTCGGCGCCGCGCTCACGATCGAGCTGGCGGCCCTGGCGCTCGACGACCGCACCGCCGTGCCCGGACGTTGGCTGGCGCTGGCGGCGGCAGCGACGGCCGCCATGCCGGCGTGGTTCGCCGACGGCGTGACGACGGCGTACCGCCACCGCTCCCCCTACGGCTACCGCGGCACGTTCCGTCGCCTCCAGCTCACCCTCGACATCCTGGGCAAGCTGGCCTGGGCGGCCGATCGCCTGGCCGCGCTGGCGGCACCGACGCCGCCGACCGCCATCCCCGGATCGACGCCGCGCCGGGGCCGGACCGTCGTCGGGTTCGCCGACGAACGCCCGGCGGCCGTGTGGGCGGTCGACGGCCCCGCCGTCGGGTTCGTGGTCCCCTTCGTCGGCGCCACCCGCAGCGACTACCTGCCGGCGCCGCACCGGCCCGGCCTGTTCGAGGTGCCGGTCGACAGCGACATCGCCTGCTGGACGCCGCTGGTGTTCCACAAAGGCAAGCGGTTCGCCCTCGCCGGCGAGCCGGACGAGCTCGAGGTGCTCGACGAGGCCGACGGCGTGCGCGCCACCTGGGACGGTCTGGTGCCGATCGGCGACCTCGACCCGCCCGCCGACGTGCGTCGCCTCGCCGGGAGCGGCGCACTCACCTGGCGCGCCGACGGGCGGACGGTGACGATGACGGCCGAGCTGTCGTTCGCCGAGGTGCCCCAGGCCGTCACCGTGCTCGTGCCGGAGGTCGACGGTCGCCCGCTCCGGGTCGTCGCCACCACCGACGCCTCGACCACCGCCGTCGCTTCGGTGGTCGACACCACCGGCGTCGCCGAGTGGCGCAGCTTCTGGGGACCGTTGCCCGCCGTGCACCAGATCGATCTCGACCCTGCGGGTGCGCTCACCGTCCGGGTCGACGTCACCCCGAAGCTGCGGGTGTCGTCGTCCGCCCACGGACACCACTACGACGCCAGCCTCTACCGCCCGCTGACCGATCGCGTCGTCGAGCTGCCGCCGGTCGTCGGCGCCTTCGCCCCGCGTCGGGCCCGGATCGACGCCGTCGACGTGTTCCACCTGCACTGGCCGGAATGGGTCGTGCTCGACGACCTGACGCAGCACGAACGGGCCATCGCCACGCTCGCCACCGCCGGCGTGCCGATCGTGTGGACGGCCCACAACCTGACCCCGCACGACAAGCGCCACGACGTGCACGACCCGGCGTATCGCGCCTGGGCGTCGGCCGCCGACGCCGTCATCCACCACTCGGCCTGGGGCCGCGACCGCTTCCTGGCGCGCTGGCCCGAAGCGGCCGGTGCGGCGCACCACGTCATCCCCCACGGGCACTTCGGCGACCTGTACGCCCCGTTGCTCACCCGGTCGCGCGCCGAGCTGGAGGCCGCCGCCGGCTGGTCGCCGTGCACCCTGCGGCTCGGGCTCGTCGGCGCACCGCGCCACGAGAAGCACGTCCAGGCGGTGCTCGACGCCGTCGCCGCCAGCGGGCGGCGCGACGTGCAGCTGGCGTGCTGGTCGCTCGGCCCCGACGACGTCGTGCCCGACGACGAGCGCATCGTGGTCGCCGAGCCGTACGCCATGGTCGAACCCGACAGCTACGCCGAGCGGCTGGCGCTGTGCGACGTGCTGGTGCTGCCGTTCGATCCCGACGGCGAGATGCTGGCCACCGGCACGGCCGCCGACGTCATCGGCATGGGGTCGGCGGCGCTCGTGTCGTCGTGGGGGTACCTCGCCGAGGCGCTGGGCGACGCGGGCATCCCCGGCGGCCACACCGTCGAGGCGCTCGTCGAGGCGATCGACGCGCTCGACACCGACGCCGTGGCTGCGGCGCGGGCGGCGGCGGTCGAGCTGCAGGCCGCCACGGCGTGGCCGGTCGTCGCCGATGCGACGATGGCCGTGTTCGAACAGGTCGTCGGCACCGACGCCCGTCGGGCCCGACGTCGCTGAGCGCCCGAGCCAGCAGGGTGTGGGTTCAGCCGCCGAGCACGGCCCGCAGCGTGGCCACCTCGTCGGCGAGGCAGGCGGGGTCATCACCCGGCACGAACTCGACCAACGCCAGGTGCGGCCGCGCCACGTCGATGTGGACGGCGTCAGCGGTGCACGCGGCGGCAGCCGAGTTGGCGGGTGCGGCCAGGGCGTCGCCGGCGGCGGCGAGACGGCGACGCCAGCGGTCGGCCTCGCTGTGGAGCGGGCGCCGCGTGCCGTCGGGCTCCCAGGCGTAGACGTGCAGGTGGGCCAGGTCGGCGCCGAGCAGCCCGACGGCGGCCGCCTCGGCGTCAGGTTCCTCGGGCGCCCAGTACGGCGGCTGCCAGGCGCAGGCCAGGTTCGGCGCGCCGACGTCGTCGAGCAGCCGGCGAGCCGACGCCGCGCTCGCCGTGAGCGTGCCGCCGTGGAACTCGAGGTAGACGCCGACGCCACGGTCGTGCGCCGCCGCAGCGACGGCGCCGACCGCAGCGGTCACCCCGGCCCGGTCGGCCTCGTCGTCGCCGGGCTCGATGCCGAACGGGCACCAGAGCCGCAGCCACGGCGCGCCGAGCGCCTCCACCACGTCGAGCGTGCGCGCCACGTCGTCGGCGTCGAGGTCCGTCCCGGCGAACAGGTACGAGCCGTACGAGCCGACCCGCAACCCGGTGGCCAGGGTCGACTGCGCCGCCGCTGCCGCGCGACGCACGTCGCCGGGCGGCACGTGGACGTCGCCGCCCCACTCGATCGCCTCCAGCCCGGCTTCGGCGGCGAGGTCGACCACGGCCGGCACCGCCAGCGCCCGGAACGTGACGCTGCACAGCCCCGGCACCCAGCGGCCCGGCGGCGAGCCGCCCGCCAACCCGACGCTGCCGGTCACGCGATGCGATCGAGGTCGGCGCGCGTCACGGGGAACAGCGGCGGCTCGCCGCGCACGAAGCGCTCGACCTCGGTCACCGCCAGGTCGGCGAGGCGGCGCACCTCCGACCCCATCGCCCCGGCGATGTGCGGGGTCAGCACGACGTTGGGCAGGGTGCGCAGCACCGAGTCGGCGGGCAGCGGCTCCGGTTCGGTGACGTCGAGCACGGCGGCGATGCGGCCCTGGCGCAGCTCGGCCTCGAGGGCGTCGGCGTCGACGAGCGCCGGGCGGGCCGTGTTGATCAGCGTGGCGCCGGGCCGCAGGGCCGCCAGCTGGTCGGCGCCGATCATGTGGCGGGTCGCCGGGACGTCCGGGGCGTGGATGCTGAGCACGTGGCACCACGCGCACAGCTCGTCGAGGCCCATGCGCACGACCCCCATCGCCGCCGCCGTGGCGTCGTCGAGGAACGGGTCGTAGACGCCGACCTCGAGCTCGTACGGCGCCAGCAGGTCGATCACGATCCGCCCGACGTGCGACGCGCCGACGATGCCGACGCGCTTGGCCAGGTTGCCCACCCGCAGCGGGTCGAGCGGCACGACGGCGTCGGGGTCACGCTCGCGCGCCGCGAACAGCAGGGCGCCCTTGTTGGCCAGCAGGATCATCGCCACCGTGTACTCGGCGACGGGACGGGCGTTGGCCGACGCCGCGGAGGTGACGACGATGCCGCGGTCGAACACGGCGTCGGTCACCTGCCACTTCACCGTGCCGGCGGCGTAGGCGAACAGGCGCAGCTGCGGCGCGCCGTCGAGCAGCTCGGCGCTGAGGGTCGGGCACCCCCAGTGCCCGACCAGGATGTCGGCCTCCGCCAGCTGGGCGAACGCCTCGGGCTCGGCGTCGAACGCCACGCCCCGCCGGTCGATGACCGTCCCCACGGCCTCGAGGCGCGCCAGGTGCTCGGGCCAGAACAGGTGCTCGGCCATGCTGCCGAGCACCCCCAGTGCGATGCGGGGCCGGTCGGCCACGGTCAGATCGGCAGGCCGCCGGTGGCGGCGTTCGTCGACCCGGTGTCCTTGTAGGCGGCGATGGTGCGCTCGGCGATGCGCATCTGGTGGATCTCGTCGGCACCGTCGGCGAACCGGGCCCAGCGGGCGTGCTGGAACATGTGCGCCAGCGGCGTGTCGGTCGAGTAGCCCAGCGCGCCGTGCACCTGGATCGCCCGGTCGATGATGCGGTTGAGGCTGTTGGCCACGAAGTGCTTCGCCATCGACACCTCGGTGCGGAAGTCCTCGCCGCGGTCGATCTTGTAGGCGGCGTGCAGCACCATCAGTTTGCATTGGTACAGCTCCATCGCCGAGTCGGCGATCAGCCACTGGATGCCCTGCTTCTCGGCCAGGATCGACCCGTGCGAGTACCGGGTCAACGCCCGGTCGACCATCATGTCGAGCGCCGTCTCGGCCTGGGCGATCCAGCGCATGCAGTGCGCCAGGCGGGCCGGGCCGAGCCGGTACTGGCCGAGCCGGTGGCCGTTGCCGCGGCCGCCGAGGATCTGGCTGTCGTGCACCCGCAGGTCCTCGATCACGATCTCGGAGTGCCCGGTGGAGCCGTGCATCGTCTCCACCTCGCGCACGTCGTTCCACCCCTCGGCCGGCAGGTCGATGAGGAACGCCGTGTTGGCGCCGCGGGATCCCTCGGGCACGTCGAGCTCGGTCTTGGCGATGAGGATGGCGAACTGCGAGCGGCGGGCGTTGGAGATGAACCACTTGTGGCCGTTGATGATCCACTCGTCGCCGTCCTTGATGGCGTGCGTGCGGATCAGCGTCGGGTCGGAGCCGGCGACCTCGGGCTCGGTCATGGCGAAGCACGAGAACTGCACCCCCTCGCACAGCGGGCGGAGGTACTTCTCCTTCTGCTCGTCGGTCCCCCAGTGCAGCAGCGTGTGCATGTTGCCCTCGTCGGGGGCCATGCAGTTGAGGATCCACGGGCCGAGCCGCGTCTTGCCCGACTCGGCCTGCACCATCGCCAGCTCCACGTGCCCGAGCCCCATGCCGCCCCACTCGGTCGGCATGTGCGGGAGCCACAGGCCCAGCGCCTTCGCCTGCTCGCGCAGGTCGAAGATGGTGGTCAGGTACTCGGCGCGGGTGGTGACCTTCTCCTCGTCGTCGAAGTCACGCACGGCCGGGATGACGGTGCCCTGGATGAAGTCGTGCACGCGAGCACGGATCTCCTCGTGCTCCGGCGCGAGGGTGAAGTCGATCGGCATGGTTGGCCTCCGTGTGGTGGCCCGGTTCCCCCCGGGCGGCGATGCGTCTCGCTCGCCGGGGAACCCTACCGGCCTGCCGCCGTCACCTCGGACGGCGACTGCGGCATCGGCGGACCCTCAGGGGCGGGCCAGGATCTCGCCGTGCAGCACGGCGAAGAAGCCGTCTGGCGCCTCCGCCCACGCCCGCCACGCCGACGCCAGGTCGGCCAGCTCGTCGGCATCGCTCAACCCGTACCCGACCGCCTGGTCGGCGAAGGCCGAGGCGACGACGCGATCGGCCCACAGGCCGCCCCACCAGGTACGGGCCTCGGGATCGGCGAACGTCCACGTCGAGCTCGTCGCCACGACGTCGGCGAACCCGGCCGCCTGCGCCCAACCGAGCAGGTGGCGCCCGGCGTCCGCCTCGGCGCCGTTGGCCTGCGTGACGGCGTGGTACAGCTCGTTCCAGCGGTCCAGGCGCGGGTCGGTCGGGGCCCACACGAAGGCGGCGTAGTCCGAGTCGCGACACGCCACCACCCCGTCGGCGCGCACGACGCGCCGCAGCTCGCGCAGCGCCGCCACCGGGTCGGCCAGGTGCTGGAGGACCTGGTGGGCGTGGACGACGTCGAACGACCGGTCCTCAGCGTCGAGGGCGTACACGTCGCCGACGGCGAACGTCACGGCGCTGCCGGTCTCGGCGGCCCGCGCCTGGGCCTCGGCGATCACGGCGTCGGAAGCATCGACGCCGACGACTCGGCCCGGTGCCACCCGCCGGGCGAGGTCGAGCGTGATCGTGCCCGGGCCGCAGCCGACGTCGAGCAGGTCCATCCCCGGCCGCAGCGCATCGAGCACGTACCCGGCCGAGTTCTCGGCGGTCCGCCAGGTGTGCGAGCGCAGCACCGACTCGTGGTGCCCGTGGGTGTAGGTCTCACGCATGGCGCCAGCATGGCGCAGGCGCGGTCGGGTGCCCGCCGGTTTCAGCCAGCGCGCGACGTCCGGCCGTCTCGGTAGCCTCACGCCATCACCACCCGGCGCCGTCGAGCAGGGGCGACCATCGCCCGGCACGGTCGCCGTACACACCACTCGGGGGCCACCATGACCGATCCGCTCGACGCACCCATGCCCTACCGCCGACTCGGCCGCAGCGGCCTCCAGGTCAGCGCCTTCTCGTTCGGCTCGTGGGTGACCTTCGGCAGCCAGCTCGACACCGGGCTGGCGCGCGACTGCCTCGCCGCAGCGCGCGACGCCGGCGTCAACTTCTTCGACAACGCCGAGGCCTACGCCGGCGGCGAGTCCGAACGCATCATGGGCGACGCCATCGCCGAGCTGGGATGGGAGCGCTGGAGCTACGTCATCTCGACGAAGGTCTTCTGGGGCATCCACGGCGAGGTGCCCAACATGCGCAACACGCTCAACCGCAAGTACCTGTTCCAGGCGATCGACGGCTCCCTGGAGCGCCTCGGCCTCGATTTCGTCGACCTGCTCTACTGCCACCGCCCCGACCCGAACACGCCGATCGAGGAGACGGTCTGGGCGATGTCGGACATCATCGCCTCCGGCAAGGCCCTGTACTGGGGCACGTCCGAGTGGAGCGCGGACGAGATCCGCGCCGCCTGGGAGATCGCCGAGCGCCATCACCTGCACAAGCCCGTCGTCGAGCAGCCGCAGTACAACCTGTTCGAGCGGCAGCGGGTGCAGAAGGAGTACGCCCGCCTCTACGAGGACATCGGCCTCGGCCTGACCACGTGGAGTCCGCTGGCGTCGGGTCTGCTGAGCGGCAAGTACGTCGACGGCGTGCCCGAGGACAGCCGCGCCGCGCTGCCCGGCTACGAGTGGCTGCGCGACCTGCTGACCGACCCGGCCCGCAACGCCAAGGTGCGCGAGCTCGCCACCGTCGCCGAGCGCCTGGAGTGCACGCTGTCGCAGCTGGCCATCGCCTGGTGCGCCGCCAACCCCAACGTGTCGTCGGTGATCACCGGCGCCAGCCGGGTCGAGCAGGTGCACGAGAACCTCGGCGCCAAGGCTGTCCTGCCGAAGCTCACGCCCGACGTCCTGGCCGAGCTCAAGCAGATCGTGCGCTGATCGCTCCGGCGGTCGTGCGCCGATCGCGCCCGGAGTCGGCCGGCTCAGCCGGCGAGCAGGAAGAACGCCCCGCCGACGGCCAGGGCGGCGCCGGCGATCTGGCGTCCGAGCTCCGAGCGACGCAGGGCGGTGCCCACGCCGGCTCCGGCCGCGTGCAGCGCCGCGGTGGCGATGACGAACCCGGCGGCGTAGGCCAGCGGCACGGCCGCGTCGGGCAGCTCCGCGCCGTGCGCATGCCCGTGCACGGCCCCCATGGCAGCGGCGACGACCGGCAGCCACAGCGCCTTGTCGCCGACCCCGAAGGCGATCAACCCGCCGAGCACCATCACCGAGGCGGCGATCAGCAGCTCGACGCCCGGGACCTCGACGCCACCGAAGCCCAGCGCGGCGCCGCCGACCATGCCGACCACGAAGGCGATCGGCGTCGCCCAACGCACCCGACGATCGGTGGCGCACGCCGCCAGCACGCCGACGGCGACCATCGCCAGCAGGTGGTCCGGACCGAACAGCGGGTGCGCCAGACCGTCGCTCATGCCGTCGAGCGGGTGCCCCGTGTGCGCGCCGGCCGGCGCGGCGGCCAGGGTCACGAGCGCCACCCCTCCGGCCGCGAGGCCGGCGATGCGTCCGGCGGCGGTGCGTGTGCGCTGCAGCGTTGTCGACATGGTCGTCCTCCCTCGCACGCCCGCAGGCGGCCGATCGATGGCCGGATGGTACCGAGCTGAGACACCGCCGCCCGCAATCGGGTTACACCCCGGTGGCGCCGTCGCTAGGGTCGCCGGCCATGGACTACGCCGAGCACGTCGACGCCCTCGACCGGGAGATCACCAGCTTCGCCGCCGCCGTCGGCGCCGCACCGCCCGAGGCGCCGGTGCCCACCTGTCCCGAGTTCGACCTCGCCGGCCTCACTTCCCACGTCGGCGACCTGCTCGCCTTCTGGTCGCACGTGCTCGCCGAGGCCACCGGCACGGCCAAGCCGCCGATCGCCGACGCCCCCGACGACGATGCCGAGCGCCAGGCGTGGCTCGTCGATCTCGGTGCTCCGGTGGTCGCCGCGCTGCGCGCCGCCGGACCCGACACGCCGGCGTGGACCTGGTACCCGCCGAACCAGACGTTCGGCTTCTGGGCACGGCGCGCCGCACACGAGCTCGCCGTGCACCGCGTCGACGCCCAGCTCGCCGGCGGCACCGCCACGCCGATCGACGCCGCCCTGGCGCGCGACGGCATCGACGAGGCGCTGACGTTCGCCGCCCTGCGCTGGAACGGCGATGCCGTCGCGGCGCCGTGCACCATCCACCTGCACGGCACGGACCTCGACGATGCCGAGTGGCTGCTGCGCCTCGACGCCGACGGGATCGTGGTCGAGCAGGTCCACGCCAAGGGCGACCTGGCGCTGCGGGGTTTGGTCAGCGACCTCGAGCTGGCGCTCTACGCCCGGCCTGCCGCCGGCGAGCTGCAACGCTTCGGCGACGAGGCGGCGCTGACGACCTTCCAGCGCGCCTTCACGTTCTGATCGGGCGCGGGCCGCCACGCCCGCGTGCTGGTCGGGACGGGCGTGCCGGTCGGGACGGGCGTGCCTCAGCCTTGCGGAGCGTCGGCGGCCAGCAGGAAGCCGGCCTCGACGGCGGCCTCCAGCGAGCTGGCCTCGGACTCGTCGTAGGCGGCATCGGTCGGGAAGCGGGCGTCGAAGGCCGCCGGGTCCAGCTCGGCGGTGCTGCCGAACAGGACACAGACGTAGTCGGTCGA
This sequence comes from Acidimicrobiales bacterium, assembly GCA_020439175.1. Lineage (GTDB taxonomy): Bacteria > Actinomycetota > Acidimicrobiia > Acidimicrobiales > Acidimicrobilacustridaceae > JAGQTE01. The sequence continues at coordinate 13,686 of JAGQTE010000050.1, forward strand.
CGTGAGGTTGTCGCCGCGCAGCACGACCGTCGGCGCGTCGACGGCGGGCGTGCGGATGCCGCCGAGCGCGATGCCCAGCTCGTCGCGGGCCACGGCATCGCCGGCCACCTCGATCGGCGGCGCCTCCGCCGGCGGCGCACCCCCCGCGACCCAGCGTCGCAGCGCCGAGAAGGCGGCCCGCAGCACCGGACCCTGCGGTCCTTCGTTGATGCGCCCGCACCGCTCGACGATCGGGTCGGGGTCGGGTGGGGCGTCGAGCCCGGCGACGGCGTAGCGGTAGTCGAGCATGCCCCGGTCGAGGTGCGCCGTGCCGGCGACCTCCCACGTGCGCAGGTGGTCGCTGTCGGGTTGGCGGGCCTCGATGAACGGCAGGCCGAACAGGTCGGTCTCGGTGACGAACTGCAGCACCGGCACGTCGAGGTCGGTGCGGATCTGGGCGTACAGCGGCGGCGCCACCGGCGTGTCGGTGTCGAGGGCCGACCCGCCATCCGAGCGGCTGTGGACGAGGTACCCGTCGTAGATCTCAGCCAACGGGTGCACGGCGTTGATGTAGGTCGCCAACCGGGCGCCGGACTGCGACTCGCCGGCGGCGATGATCTGCTGTGGTTCGAGACCACCGAGGGGATCGACCGCGCCGGGTCGGCGCAGCGCCGCCGCCACCTGGGACAGGATGTCGTAGCTGTAGTCGTCGCCGGGGTGGCGCAGCTCGCCGTAGCGCTCCGGATCCCACTCGACCAGCGGCACGGGGTCGACGCCGGGGATGTCGAACGCCGCACCGCCACCCTCGACGCCGGCCTTCTGGGCCGACACGCCGACCCACACCGTGCCGTGGTCGAGCAGCTCAGGGTTCAGGTGCCCGAAGTCGACGTCGGTCTCCTGGCCGCTCGAGACGTTGAGCCACTCGACGAGCACCGTGCCGTCGAACGCTGCGGGGTCGGCCGGACGCCGCACCAGGATGCGGGTCGTGTACGGCGCCGTGTCGGCCGGCGTCGCCGTCCAGCGACCGTCGGTGCCCCACGGGCCGCCCTCGTCGTAGGAGGTGGCGTCGCCGGAGAGGACGAATTCCTCTTCCACGTAGTCGTGCTCGTCGGCGAGGGCTGCCGGCATGGCGGCGAAGGGCACGCCCTTGCCGCCCTCGAGTCGCGCCACCTCGGGGACCGCCACGTCGGCGCCCGCCGTCGACGTGCCCCGGGCGACGGCCGTGCCGCTCGACACCGTGCTCGCCGATCCCCCGTCGGGTGTCGGGCCGGCGGTGTCCGTGCCCGAGCTGCTGCACGCGGCCGCAAGGGCCATCGCTCCTACGACCCCTGTCGCCAGCGCTCGTCGTGCCTTGTTCATCGGTGGCCCTTTCCCGCCCGACTGCCCACCCGACCAGGACGGCGCGTCATCTTCCCCCATCGCGGCCCAGCATGTGCGCGCGCCGCGACCGGATCCGGCCTGGCCGGAGGCGACGGCCGGCTTCGTCGCCCGGGTGACCTCGGCGCGGCGCCCGTCTAGCCCGCCTGCTGGCCGCCGTCGACGACGAGGGGATGGCCCGTGACGAAGCTGGACCGGTCCGAGCACAGCCACACGACGGCGTCGGCGATCTCGTCGGGGCGGCCGAGGCGGCCGACGGGCTCCATGCCGGTCAGCATCGGCTCCATCTCCGGGTGCTCGTCGAGCACGCGGGTGATCATGTCGGTGGCGATCACCCCCGGGCAGATGGCGTTGACGCGGATGCCGGCGGTGGCGTAGTCCAGCGCCGCCACCTTGGTCATGCCGATCACCGCGTGCTTCGAGGCGACGTACGGCGTCGACCCGGCGAAGCCCTGCAGACCGGCGACGGACGAGATGTTGACGATGCTCCCGCCACCGGCGGCGAGCAGGTGCGGGATCTGCGCCCGCATGCACAGGAACACCCCGGTGGCGTTCACCGCCATGACGCGCTGCCAAGTCTCGGAGGTC
>JAGQTE010000460.1 GCA_020439175.1 Acidimicrobiales bacterium
CGTCGAGGGCGCGGCCTGGCGCCAGGTCGGCGACCTCCGGAGGGAGGAACCGGTTCGGCTCCGCCGACCACACGAGCTCGGCGCCGCCGTAGCGCTCGTCCCACATCGCGGCGTCCATGTGCGGCTCCTCGTGGATTGCTCGGATCGGATCGGATCGGATCGGATCGCGGCGACGGTCAGCCCGACTCGGCGACCGCGGCCAAGGCCTCGTCGATGGTGAAGCGTCCCTCGTACAGGGCCCGTCCCACGATGGCGCCGGCCAGCCGGCGACCGTCGACGACCAGCCCCGCGAGCGTCCGCAGGTCGTCGAGCGTGCCGACGCCACCTGAGGCCACCACCTGCATGGTCGTGGCGCCGAGCACCTCGGCCAGCCCGTCGACGTCCGGGCCGTCGAGCGTGCCGTCGCGTGCGATCTGGGTGACGACGACCGCTTCCACACCGGCGTCCTCGTAGGTCCCGAGCACGTCGAGCAGGTCGCGCCCGCTGCCCTGCTCCCAGCCGCGCACCGCCACCTCTCGCCCGCGCACGTCGAGGCCGACGGCCACGGGGAGCCGAGCTGCCAAGCGCCGCACCAGCACCGGATCCTCGAGCGCCGCGGTGCCGAGCACGACCCGGGTGACCCCGGCGGCGACGAGCGCCTCGGCGGCCGCCTCGTCGCGCACGCCTCCCCCGGTCTGCACCTTGGCACCGACCGCGCCGGCGATCGCCGCCACGACCGGACGGTTCACGGGTTCGCCGCTGCGCGCCGCATCGAGGTCGACGACGTGCACCCACGGCGAACCGGCGTCGGCGAACCGCCGGGCCTGCGCCACCGGGTCGTCGCCGTAGACGGTCTCGCGGTCGTAGTCGCCCTGGTACAGGCGCACGCAGCGGCCGTCGCGGAGGTCGATCGCCGGCAGCAGCTCCATGCTCGCCGGGGCGCTCACCGGTGCGCTCCGACCGTGCGCACCCAGTTGGCGAGCATCGCCAGACCCGTGGCGCCGGACTTCTCCGGGTGGAACTGGGTGGCCCACACGTTGGCGCGCGCCACCGCTGCGACCACGTCGCCGCCGTACCCGCAGGTGGCCACGACCTCGTCGCCCGGCTCGGCGGCGTAGCTGTGCACGAAGTACATCCACGCCGGATCGTCGAGCGACGCGAACATGGCCTCGGCGGCGGCGTTGTCGGTGCGCTCGAGCACGTTCCACTGCATCTGCGGGCGGCGCACGCCCTCGGGCAGCAGCCGGACGCGCCGCTCGAACACCCCGAGCCCGGCCACGCCGGGCGACTCGTCGGATCCGGCGTAGAGCATCTGCATGCCGACGCAGATGCCGAGGAACGGGCGCCCGGAGTCGATGGCATCGATGGCGACCTCGTCCAGGCCGCGGCTGCGCAGGGCCTCGACGCAGCGACCGAAGTTGCCCACGCCCGGCAGCACGACCCCGTCCGCCTCGGCGACCAGCGCCGGGTCGTCGGTGAGCCGGGCGTCGGCACCGACGTGCTCGAGCGCCTTCTGCGCGCTGCGCAGGTTGCCGATGCCGTAGTCGAGCACGGCGATGCGGGTCACAGGGTGCCCTTCGTCGACGGCACCCCACCGCCCTCGCGTCGCACGGCGTCGCGCAGCGCCCGCGCCACGCCCTTGCACGACGCCTCGATGATGTGGTGCGTGTTGCGGCCTCGCACCGAGGTGACGTGCAACGTGATGGCCGCCGACGTCACGAAGGCGCGCCAGAACTCCTCCATCAGCTGCGGGTCGAACGGCGGATCGCCGAGGATCTTCTCGCCGGGGAAGGCCACCTCGTAGTGCAGGAACGGCCGGCCGGACAGGTCGAGCGCCACGTCGACGAGCGCTTCGTCGAGGGGGACGGCGATCGAGGCGAACCGGCGCACGCCCGCCTTGTCGCCGAGGGCGCGGCGCAGGACCTCACCGAGCAGGATGCCGGTGTCCTCGACCGTGTGGTGGGCGTCGATCTCGAGGTCACCGGTGGCGCGCACCGTCAGGTCGAACCCGCCGTGCCGTCCGAGCTGGGCGAGCATGTGGTCGAAGAACGGCAGGCCGGTCGAGACCTCGACCGCGCCCGTACCGTCGATCGCCAGCTCGATGGCGATGTCGGTCTCTGCGGTGGTGCGACGCTCCGCCGCCCGCCGCACGCCGTCGTCCGTCACCTGGTCGTCGCGCGGAGCCATCAGGCCAGCACCTCCTCGAGCGCTTCGATGAACCGATCGTCCTCGTCGGGCGTGCCGATCGTGACGCGCAGGCAGCCGTCGAGTCGGGGCCAGCTCGAGCAGTCGCGCACGAGGACGGAGCGATCGACCAGGCCCTGCCACACGGCGCGGCCGTCGGCCGGCGGTCGGAACAGGATGAAGTTGGCGCCCGAGGGCCACACCTCGACGCCGGCGGCGCGCAGGCGGCCGATGAGCCGCTCGCGCTCGGCGACGAGACGCTCGACCCGGGCCGCCATGTCGTCGCCGAACCGCAGCGCCGCCACGCCGGCCGCCTGCTTGAAGGCGTCGAGGTGGTACGGCAGCACGACCTCGTCGAGCGCGGCCACGATCGCCTCCGGCGCCACGCAGTAGCCGAGGCGCGCCGCCGCCATGGCCCACGTCTTGGAGAACGTCCGCACCACGACCAGGGGCGCGTCGTCGGCGACCAGCTCGACCGCCGACCAGGGGGCGAACTGCCCGTAGGCCTCGTCCATGACCACGAGGGCGTCGCGCGCTGAGGCGTCGGCGACCACCGCTTCGACCAACGACCGGTCGTCGACCACGCCGGTGGGGTTGTTCGGCGAGCACAGGAACACGATGCTCGGCTCGTGCGCCGCCAGGTCGGCGAGGACGGTGTCGACGTCGAGCGCGAAGTCGGCGCCGCGCTCCCCCGCGACGACCTCGGTCCCGGTGATGCGGGCGAGGTGGCTGTGCAGCGCATAGGTCGGCTCCCACAGCAGCGCGCGCCGCCCCGGGCCGCCGTAGGTGAGCAGCAGGGTCTGGAGCACCTCGTTGGAGCCGTTGGCCGGGAAGACCTGGGCCGGCGCCACGCCGTGGAGCTCGGCGATGGCGGCGCGCAGCGCGTGCGCGCCGCGGTCCGGGTAGCGGTTCCAGTCGACCGACGGCAGCACCTCGTCGATCAGGGCGCGCTCCCACGCCGCCGGCGGGCCGTCGGGCGACTCGTTCGTGTTGAGGCGGACGGCGACGTCGAGCTGGGGCGAGTGATAGCCGGCGCGCAGGGCCAGGTCGTCGCGCGGTCGCACCGTCATGGCGCCGACCCTGCCGGGTCGCGCCCGTCGAGCACGTCGAGGCGGCGACGCACCGACGCTGCGTGCGCGGCGAAGCCCTCGACCTCGGCCAGCAGCTCGACCGTCGGGCCGACGTCCGCCATCGCCTCGGGGGTCAACGTGACGACGTGGTGCTGACGCACGAAGTCGGCGACGGTCAACGCCGACGAGAACCGTGCCGTGCCGTCGGTGGGCAGCACGTGCGACGGACCGGCGGCGTAGTCGCCCACCGAGGCCGGCGACCAGTTGCCGCAGAACACCGCGCCGGCGTTGCGGACGCGGCTCGCCAGCGCCTCGGCACCGTCGCACATGAGCTGCAGGTGCTCGGGGGCGATGGCGTCGACGACCGCCAGCGCCGCGTCAGGGCCGTCGACCACCACGGCGTACCCACCCTCGGCGAACGTCGAGGTGATCTCGTCACGGCGCGGCGAGGTGGCGACGTAGGCGGCGATCTCGTCGCACACGGCGTCGGCGACGGCAGGGTCCCAGGTCACGAGCCAGGCCAGGCCGTCCGGGCCGTGCTCCGCCTGGACCACGACGTCGATGGCGGCGAAGTCCGGCCGCGCCGTGCCGTCGGCGACGACCACGACCTCGGACGGGCCGGCGAACGCGGACGGGACGCCGACGACGCCGGCCACCGCCCGCTTGGCCAGCGCCACGTACACGTTGCCGGGGCCGACGATGACGTCGACCGGGGCGATCGACGGCGTGCCGTACGCCATGGCGCCGATCGCCTGGGCGCCGCCGACGGCGTACACCTCGTCGACCCCTGCGACCGCGGCCGCCGTGAGCACGGCGGGCGCCACCGCACCCGTGGCACGGTCGGGTGGCACGCACAGCACGATCTGCCCGACGCCGGCCACCCGGGCGGGGACCGCCGTCATCAGCACGGTCGAGGGGTAGGCGCCGCGGCCACCGGGCACGTACACGCCGGCTCGCTCCACCGGGCTGTCGGTGCAGGCGATGGTGACGCCGCCGCGCTCGAACGTGTGCGGCGGGCGGAGCTGGCTGCGGTGGAAGGCGTCGATGGCATCGCGCGCCACCTCGAGGGCGGCGACCAGCTCCGGAGCGGCCGCGTCGCGTGCGGCGGCGATGGCCTCGGGCGGGACGCGCACGTCGGTGAGCCGCACGCCGTCGAACCGCTCGGTCAACTCGACGAGGGCGACATCGCCGCGGGCGCGCACATCGTCGAGGATCGCCGCCACCGCAGCGACGGGGCCCGCGCCCGCCACCTCGGGGCGCGGGAGGTCGGCCGCAGGTCGGGCAGAGCCCCGGAGGTCGAGTCGACGCAGCATGGAAGGCCCAAACCTACCGTCGCCTCGCGCGTCACCTGCACTCGATTGGTGGGGTGACGTCACGCCGCGCCGGCGCCCACCACCGACCGCACCGGCCCGACGATCCGCTAGACAGGCGGCGTGACCGCACGACGCGCCGAGCTCTCGTCCATCGCCAGCACGCTCAACGAGCTGACCGACCGCATCAGCGCCATCACCGACGAGGTGCTGGCCGAGGACGAGTCCGCCGGCGCCGGGCTGCTCGACGCCGAGCGATCGCTGCGCGCCGCCAACCGGCGGCTGGCCACCGTCGTCGACCGGCTCTGAGCGCCCGGACAGCGCCCGCCGGACGCCAAAACGACGCCGACGCCCCGAAGGGCGTCGGCGGGGCGACACTGGGCGGCGGATCCCAGAGTGTGTCGCCAGCTACCAGGTGGCGGGAACCTGGTGTCAGGGATGGTACCCCACCGTCGCGCCGGTTGGAACTCCCCGAAGGCAAGAGATTGTCGCTGTGTGACAGAAATCAACTGGCGCCGACCACGCGGGCGGAACGGCCGTCGTCGCCGCTTCGGTAGCCTGCCCGCCGTGGTGGAACTGCGCCTGGTGGCCGACGCAGCTGCGCGCGGCCCGGCGCGGTATGTGCCCGTGGCCCCGGCCGACGCGCCCGCCATCGATGCCGCCGCCGCCACGCTGGGGGCGACGTCGACGGCCGGGTGGAGCACCGTGGAGCACCGGACCCTCGACGGCGTCGTGGCGCTGGGCCAGGCGCTCGGCGCCGACGCGGTCGAGGTGGCGATCGAACCGGCCGACGACGCCACCGACGCCGCGCTGGCGGCCTGCCGGGCACGGCGGATCCGCACGATCCGCCAGCTGCGGCGTGCCCTGCCCGTGCCACCGGAGCCGGACGCGATCGTCCCCGGGTCCACGCCCACCGAGGTGACGCTGCGCAGCTTCTGTCCGGGCACCGACGACGAGGCCGACTGGCTGCGCGTGAACGCCCGGGCCTTCGCCTGGCACCCGGAGCAGGGGTTCGTCGACGCCGACGACCTGGCCGGCATGCTGCGAGCGCCCTGGTTCGACGCCGAGGGGTTCGTCGTCGCCACACGCGCCGGCGACCTCGTGGGCTTCTGCTGGACGAAGGTCCACGGCGGGGGCACCACCGCGATGGGCGAGATCTACGCCATCGGTGTCGACCCCGACGCCCAGGGGATCGGGTTGGGACGTCGCCTGGTCCTCGCCGGCCTCGACCACCTCGACTCGCTCGGCGTGTCGACGGCCATGTTGTGGGTGGAGGCGGACAACACCGCGGCGCTGCACCTGTACGACGCGCTCGGCTTCGTGCCCCACCACGACAAGCGCTACTACCTGCGCCCGGTGGCGTCGTGAGCGCTCCGGGCCGGGGGCCGACCCGCTACGACCTCGACCGCGCCGCGCTCGCCGAGGTGCTCGCCGACCAGCCGTCGTACCGCGTCGATCAGGTGTGGGAGGGGCTGCACGGCCAGCTGCGCCACCCGGCCGAGCTCACCAACGTGCCGGCGGTCGTGCGCCAGCGCATCGACGACGCCGCGCCGGCGGCCCTGCGTCCGGTGGTCGTGCGCGCCGCCGACGACGGGGCCACGACGAAGTGGCTGCACGAGCTGCGCGACGGCACCCAGATCGAGACCGTGCTCATGCACTACGCCGAGCGCGTCACCGTGTGCGTCAGCACGCAGGCGGGTTGCGCCATGGCGTGCGGCTTCTGCGCCACCGGCCAGGCGGGCTTCGATCGCCACCTCTCGACCGGCGAGATCGTCGAGCAGGTCGTCGTCGCCGCCCGCGCCGCCGCGCCGCGCCGGGTGTCGAACGTGGTGTTCATGGGCATGGGCGAACCGTTGGCCAACTACGACGCCACCTGGGCGGCCGTCGAGCGGTTGCAGGGCCCGATCGGGATCTCCGCTCGGCACCTGACCCTGTCGACGGTGGGGATCGTGCCGGGCATCCGTCGCCTCGCCGCCGAGGCGCTGCCGGTGAACCTGGCCGTCTCGTTGCACGCCGCCAACGACGCCGACCGCGACGCCCTCGTGCCGATCAACCGGCGCTATCCGCTCGACGAGCTGATGGCGGCGTGCGAGGCCTACGTGGCCGCCAAGCGACGCCGCCTGTCGTTCGAGTGGGCGCTCATCGCGGATGTCAACGACCAGCCTCGCCACGCCGACGAGCTGGCGGCGTTGTGCCGGCCGCTGCGGGCGCACGTCAACGTCATCCCGCTCAACCCGACACCGGGGTACCTGGCCATCGGCAGCCCGACCGAGCGCGTGCGTCGCTTCTGCGACCGGCTGCGCGACGCCGGCGTCAACGTGACCGTGCGCGACACCCGCGGCCGCGACATCGACGCCGCGTGCGGCCAGCTGCGCGCCGACCACCAGCCGTAGCCGCCCGTCAGCGCACCAGCACGGTGCGACCGCGTGTCGTGCGCACGGCGTCGACGAGGATCTCGCCCGGCGCCACCACGGCGTCGGGCCACACGACGCTGCGCACGACGGAGCCACCGATGCGGGCGCCGGCGCCCACGACCGAGCCGTCCCCGACGACCCCCGCCACCGACAGGTTCGCCGCCAGGTAGCGCGCCGGCGTGCCGCAGTCGTGGAACGGCGCGTCCGTGCGCGTCGCCACCAGCCGCCCGGCGGCGTGGTGCGGGCCGAGGCAGACCTCGTACAGCCCGGTCGGCTCGTCGGACAGCGCATGCACGATCGCCCAGGGCAGCAACGTCGCCGCCAGCCGCACCCTCGGACCGAAGGCGTCCGCCCCGGCGAGCAGCGTGGCGGCACGCTCGTGATCCCAGCCGGCGACGAACGCCGTCAGGTCTGCCGGGCACCACGTGTCGGCGTTGCAGACCAGCACGTCGCGCCCGTCGATCCACGACCGCATCGCACCGATGCCGCCCGCCGTGCCCAGCGGTGCACCACCCGCTTCGACCGAGGCGTGCACCGCCAGGCGACCGAGGGCGCCGGGCTCGTCGTCGAGGCGCTCCAGCCGATCGAGGACCTGGTCCGCACGATGCCAGGCGTTCACGCCGACCTGGTCGGTGACCGCCGCCACGCCCTCCAGGGCGTGATCGAGCAGCGGCACGCCAACGAGCGGACACAAGGCTTTCGGCCGCTCGAACGTCAGCGGCTGGAGGCGACGGCCCTCCCCCGCCGCCAGCACGACGGCGACGAGCCCCCCGGGCGCTGTGGGCGCAGGCATCCTGCAAGACTGGCACCCGATGGAAGCTCGGGGCTGGATCAACGCCATGCATCCGCGATCGCTCTACCTCGCGGAGCTGCTGCTCTACGCCGTCGGCGGTCTGTTGGTGCTGCGCGCCATCGTCGGCGGCTACTCGTTCCTGTTCCTGGCCTGCGGGCTGGCCATGGTGGCCTGCGGGTTCGGTCTGTCGGGCGAGGTGCGCGCCACGTGGGTCCTGGCCCTGTCGGCGTGCATCCTGGCGGTGCAGGAACCGATCCAGAACCTGGTGCGTCATCCGAGCGTCCTGTGGGAGTCGGTCACCGCGCTCGACATCGCCATGATCGGGCTGGTGGCGGCGGCGCTGCTCCAGCCCGAGGTGCGGGGCTACCGGCTGCGCTGGCTGCGCTGACCCCGGAGGCCGGGCGCTGCCGCGTCCCGCGGCGGGGACGTCGAGCTCAGCGGAACTCGGGGAGCACCTCGGCGGCGAACAGCTCCAACGTCTCGGTGTCGGGCAGGTCCGAGCACCACCCCACGATCCCCCCGCACCCGAGGTCCCGGTACGCCGCGATCTTCTCGCACACCTGCTCGGGCGTCCCCACCAGGTTGCCCTCCCGCCATGACTCGAACGGCTCGCCCCAGAACGAACGCGAGCCGCCGTCGACGATCTCGGCCTCGGTGGCGCGCACATGGATCTCGGGCGACCAGGTCATCGTGATCTCGTCGACGTCGCGGCCGACGGCGTCGCAGTGGCGCCGCAGGACGTCGGCCTTGTGCGACCACTCGTGCGGCTTGCCGCCGAAGTTCGACCGGTCGGCGTGGCGCGCCACGACCCGCAGCGTGAGCTGCTCGCCGCCGCCACCGATCCAGATCGGCGGGTGCGGTCGCTGCAGCGGCTTCGGGTCGCACTGCGCCCCGCGCAGCCGGTAGAAGCGCCCGTCGTAGTGGGCGTCCGGTTCGGACCACAGCAGCTTCGTGATCTCGACCGTCTCCTCCAGCATGCGGATGCGGTCCCTGGCGGAGGGCAACCGCCCCTCGGGCTCGCCCTCGCCGGTCCAGTCGTCGGCACGCCCGAGCCAGAACTCGTCGCCGAAGCCGTAGGCGGCGTACTCGTGCTCGTACCAACCGGCGCCGATCCCCCAGTCGAGCCGACCGCCGCTGATGACGTCGATGGTCGAGGTGATCTTCGCCAGCATCGCCGGGTTGCGATACAGCGCACAGCCGACCATCTGCCCGAGCCGGACGCGGCTGGTCCGCTGGCTGAGCGCCGCCATCATCGTCCAGCACTCGAACACCGCCTCGTGCGCCGGGACGGGCACGTTGTGCATGTGGTCGTAGACCCAGACGGAGTCGTAGCCGAGCTCCTCGGCGAGCACCGCCACCTCGACCGAGGTGGCCCACTTCTGCTCCGGGTCCTCGATGGAGGCCAGCTCCATCTTCCAGCCCTGCGGGACGAACACGCCGAAGATCATGCGCGGCACCCTACCGGTGCCGTCGCCGTAGCATCGCCGCCCATGACGCCCTCGCCGCACCGCCGTCGAGCCGTCGGTGCGCTGGTGGCGGCGACGGCGACGCTCCTCGGCAGCGCCGCCTGCACGACGGACGACACCGCGTCGCCGACCGTGGTCTCGTCGCTGCCGGCGTCCTCGGCCGCGCCGGGCACCCCGATGCCGGACGACACCGCCGCCAGCGCGGGTACTGCGCCCGACACGGCCGACGGCCCGGCCGACCCCATCGACTGGTCGGCGTGCGGCACAGGGCTGACCTGCGCGCAGATCGCCGTGCCCGCCGACCCGGCCGATCCCGACGGCCCCACCGTCGAGGTGGCCGTCACGAGACGTGCCGCCACCGGTACCGACGTGATCGGCCCGCTGTTCGTGAACCCCGGCGGTCCGGGGGCCGCCACGCGGGACCTCGTGGCGGCCGACTGGCCGTCCGAGGTCGAGGCGCACTTCGACATCATCGGCGTGGATCCCCGTGGCGTCGGCGCGTCGATGCCGCTGCGATGCGGTGACGATCCGGCGATCGACGCCTTCCGCGAGGTGGACGCCGAGCCGACGACCGACGCCGGCCGGGCCGAACTGGTCGACGCCGCAGCCGCCATCGCCGACGCCTGCGGACGCACCGACGCCGAGACGTTGGCGACGACCACCACCGCCGTGCACGTGGCGGACCTCGACGCCGTGCGCGCCGCGCTCGGGTCCGAGCAGCTCAGCTTCGCCGGGTTCTCATATGGCACGGCGATCGGCCAGGCCTACGCCGCCGCCCACCCCGACCGCGTCCGGGCGCTGCTGCTCGACGGTGTCATCGACCCCGAACTGGACCTGATCGATCTGCTCGAGGGTCAGGCCCTGGCCATCGAAGCGGCGCTGGACGAGCTCGACGCCCGGTGCCGGACCGCGGGCGCCTGCGCCACGACGGACGTCGTCGGCACGTGGGACCGTGTCGAAGCGGCACTCACCGCCGACCCGGCCGGCCCTGGACCCGCCGTCCTGCGGCTGGCCACGATCGCCGCCACCTACTCGTCCTCGGGCATCGATCAGCTGCCCGAGGTGCTCGTCGCCGCCGAGCGCGGCGAGCTCGGGCCCCTCGAGCGGTTGGCGGACCGGTACGTGTCGCTGGCGGACTATGCGCCGTATGCCGCCTACGTGTGTCGCGACCTGCCGCACCCCGACACCGTCGACGGCTACCTCGACGAGGTGGCACGCGTCGGCACGACGGCGCCACGGCTCGGACCCGCCGTCATCGCCGAGCTCCTGCCGTGCGCCACCTGGCCCGAGCCCAGCGTCGGCGCACCCGGCCCCATCGCCCCCGACGGCCTGGCGCCCGCCCTGGTCATCGGCAACACCGGCGACCGGGCCACCCCGCTGGCCTGGGCGCAGGCCGTGGCGGCCGACCTGCCCGGGGCCGCCCTCATCACGGTCGACACCGAGGGCCACACGGCGCTGTTGCGCAGCGCCTGCGTGCAGCGCTTCGCCGTCGCGTACCTCGTCGACGGGACCGTGCCGCCGGCCGGCACGACCTGCTGATCGACGTCTGCGCAGGTCAGCGGGCACGTTCGAAGGGCGCGCCGGGCGACCATATGATGCGCCGCACGGTGCGCCACGGGGGGCCGCCGCCGAGGAGGGCAACGGGGATGGAGTTCAACCTGGCGCAGGTGCACGAGGCCGTCGCAGCTTCGGCTCCCGACCGACCGAGCATCATCCAGGGCGAACGCAGCTCCACCTACGGCGAGCTCACCGACCGCACCCGCCGGCTCGCCAACCACCTGCTCGCCAACGGCCTCGGCGCCCACCGCGAGCGAGGCGACCTCGACGGGTGGGAGTCGGGCCAGGACCACCTGGCGCTGTACCTGCACAACGGGCCCGAGTACCTCGAGGGGATGCTCGGCGCCTACAAGGCCCGCGTCGCCCCGTTCAACGTGAACTACCGCTACGTGGCCGAGGAGCTGCGCTACCTGCTCGCCGATGCGGGCGCGCGCGCCATCGTCTACCACTCGGCGTTCGCGCCGGTCCTGGAGGCCGTCCGGCCGGACCTGCCGGACCTCGCCGTCCTGCTGCAGGTCCCCGACGCCTCCGGCAACGCGCTGCTGCCGGACGCCGTGTGGTACGAGGAGGCGCTCGCCGCCGCCAACCCGGCGAAGCCCGACGTCACGTGGTCGCCCGACGACCTGTACATCCTCTACACCGGCGGCACCACCGGCATGCCCAAGGGCGTGCTGTGGCGGCAGGCCGACATCTTCTGTGGTGCGCTCGGCGGCCGCCAGCTCGGCACCGGCGAGGAGTGGGCGAACCTCGAGGCCATCGTCGAGGCGGCCCAGACCGGCGGGGTGCGCTTCATGCCGACGGCACCGTTCATGCACGGCGCCGCCCACTGGATGGCCTTCAACGGCTTCACCGGCGGGCACACCATCGTGTTGCCCCGCAACACGACCACCCTCGACGCCGCCGACGTCTGGTCGACCGTGCAGGAGCAGGGCGCCAACATCTTGCTGATCGTCGGCGACGCCTTCGCCCGGCCCCTGCTCGACGAGTACGACCGTGGCGACTACGACGCCAGCTCGCTGATGATGCTCGTGAGCGGCGGCGCCGCGCTCTCCGCCCCGGTCAAGAACGCGCTGCTCGAGCGCCTCGGGCACATCGCCATCATGGACGGCCTCGGCTCGTCCGAGACCGGGCAGCAGGCGTCGCAGGTCGTCGCCGCCGGCGCCGAGGCCACCACCGGCACCTTCACGCCCGGGCCCGGCATGTGCATCGTCGACGAGACCATGACCCGGGTCCTGCCCGCCGGCACGACCGAGCTCGGCTGGCTGGCGCAGCAGGGACGGGTGCCGCTCGGCTACCTCGGCGACGCCGACAAGACGCGCCGGACGTTCCCGGTGATCGACGGCGTGCGGTACTCCGTGCCGGGCGACAAGGCCAACTACACCGCCGACGGGATGTTGGAGCTGCACGGTCGGGACTCGGTGACCATCAACTCCGGCGGCGAGAAGATCTTCGCCGAGGAGGTCGAGGCGGCGCTGGCGCATCACCCGGGTGTCTACGACGTCATCGTCGCCGGCCGACCCTCCGAACGGTGGGGCTCGGAGGTGGTGGCCGTCGTGCAGCTGCGCGAGGGCATGGACGTCGCCGAGGCCGATCTGCTCGCCGAGTGCGAGCGCCACATCGCGCGCTACAAGCTGCCGAAGGACTTCGTGTTCGTCGACAAGATCCAGCGCAGCCCGAGCGGGAAGGCGGACTACCGCTGGGCTGCGGCCCAGGTCGCGCCCGGCGCGTGACCATCCGCGCCGTGCCCGACGTCGCCTCCTACCGTTGCCCCGCATGACCTCCCGGCGTGTCCGGTCGCATCGTCGCGGCCTACGTCCGACCCAGTGGCTGATGATCGCCATCGCCATCTCCACCCTGACCAGCGCCGCCATCCTGGCGCTGCCGCGCCCGCAGGCGGCGTCGGCGCAGGCGGATGGCACGACGGCCGGGCTGCCCCGGGTGTCGCCGGGCGTCGTGGCCCCGCCGGTGGTCGTCGACGAGGCGGCCGCCCCCTGGCACCAGCCGGGCTGGATCGCCGCCGAGAACGCCCTGCCCGGGACCACCGACTGGCACATCGCCGACGACCGGGCCGCGTGGGAGAAGATCCGTGGCTACGCCTGGGCCACCAGCGTCGACGTCGGTGAGACCGTCAACCTCTCGGTCGAGGCTCCCGGTGGGCGCTGGCGGGCCGACGCCTACCGCATGGGCTACTACGGCGGCGCCGGCGCCCGGCTGGTGTGGCGGTCGGAGGACCAGGAGCCGGTCGACCAGCCCGATCCCGTCACCGACTACCTGTCGGGCGCGCTCGAGGCGCAGTGGTCCCCGTCGCTCACGGTGTCGACCGACTCGTGGCCACCCGGCATGTACCTGTTCAAGCTGACGAGCGACGACGGCGGGGCCACGTTCGTCCCCCTCGTCGTGCGCGACGACGTCTCGACGTCGGACCTGCTCTTCCAGAGCGCCGTCACCACCTGGCAGGCCTACAACGGCTGGGGCGGCGGCAGCCACTACACCGGCCCCGGCGGCACCGCCGAGGGACGCGCGTCGGTGATCTCGTTCGACCGCCCCTACACGGGCAACGGCTCCGGCGAGTTCCTCGGTCGGGAGTTCGAGCTCATCTACTTCATGGAGCGCCTCGGGCTCGACGTCAGCTACTGGACCGACATCGACCTGCACGAGCGGGGCGAGCTGGCCCGCAACCACCGGGCGGTCGTCATCGGCGGGCACGACGAGTACTACACGACGGCGATGCGGCGGCACCTCGAGGACGCACGCGACGCCGGCGTCAACATCGCCTTCTTCGGCGCCAACAACGTGTACCGCAAGATCCGCCTCGACGACGGCCCGAACGGCACGAGCCGACGGCAGACGAACTTCCGCTCGACCAGCGACCCGATGATGGCCTACGACGAGTCCGAGGTGACCGTCGAGTGGCGTGTCGACCCGTCCAACGAGCCCGAGAGCACCCTCACGGGGTCGTACTACGAGTGCAACCCGGTCGAGGCCGACATGGTCATCTTCGACCCCGACAGCTGGATCTTCGCCGGCACCGGCGTCGAGCAGGGCACCCGCTGGGACGACGTCGTCGGCAACGAGTACGACCGGGTCACGCCGGCGGCGCCGACGCCGGCGTCGATCCAGGTGCTGGCCCACTCCCCCGTCACCTGCAAGGGCAAGAGCAGCTACGCCGACATGACCTACTACACGACCTCGAGCGGGGCCGGGGTCTTCGACGCCGCCACCTTCTGGCTGATCCCCCCGCTCGACGACGCCTGCGAGCCGGGCAGCCAGTCGTGCCAGATCCAGCAGATGGCGGAGAACATCCTGCGGGCCTTCGCCGCCGGCCCCGCCGGTCAGGCGCATCCGAGCGAGCCGAACCTCGACGATCTCGGCATCACCCTCCAGGACCCGACCTACCCCTGAGACCTCACCGAAACTGGGCTCGGCGCTCCGACATGCCGGAACTCCCAGCCCAATGTGCGTGGGACGTCAGGCGGCAGCGGGCTCCGGACGAGCCGCCAGCCAGGTCTCGCCCTCGGCGTAGGTCATCCAGGTGCCCGTCTCGAAGTCGTAGAGCTTGCACTGGCGGCTGTTGGCGATGAAGTCACGGAACCGCAGCGGCGCCTCGTGTACCTCGTCGGGGTACTCGGCCTTGATGGCGTTCGCCGCCAGCTCGAGGTTGTACATCGGGATGCGCATGTCCACGTGGTGCGGGACGTGCACCATGATCCAGTGGATGAAGAAGTCCATGCCCAGCGGGGCGTGGAGGACGGTCGTGCCCTCGACCTGGCCCTTGAACTTGGTCCACTCACGCTTGGGCCACCACCGGATGTCGGGGGCGATGTGGTGCACGTGCACGAACGAGCCGATGACGAAGCAGAAGGCCAGGAACGGCACGACCAGCACGCGGGCCACCATCCACAGCCCGCCGAGCGCGCCGCCGTCCATCGACCAACCCAGCCAGAACAGCAGCGCCGAGGCAACGCCGACGAACGACCACACCAGGATGCGGTCCTTGCGGATCGACGACACCCAGCGGGCCGGGGGCTTGCCCACGATCATCTTGTTCCACCACACCTCACGCAGGTAGTAGGCGCCGGCACCGAACCACGACCACTCGATGCGGTGGCGCAGCCGGCCGAGCGCCGACATCGAGGCGAACTGGTCGGGGGTGTACGGGTGCCAGACGAAGTCGTACCCCTGGCGCACGGTGTAGGAGTGGTGGATCCGGTTGTGGCCGAGCACCCAACCCTCGTAGACGTGCCAGCTCGGCAGCATGACGATGCGCCCGACGATGTCGTTGAGGCGCTTGGAGGCGAACAGCGCCTGGTGACCGGCGTCGTGGCCGATGACGAACAGGCCCGAGATCACGAGCGCCATGCCGACCCACAGCGGCACCACGACCAGCGGGTTCGAGAACACGATCAGCGCCACCACCAGCGCCACGTACATGACCACGTCGCGCGCCAGGTACGCCATGCCCTTCCACGTCGGGTTCTCGTAGGCCTCCGCCGGGATGATGTCGAGCACCGGGCGGAGCGAGCCCGCCGCCTCCCGTCGGGTGGTGCGACCGCGACGGTCGTCGCCGGTCGCTTCGTTCCGGACGTCGTCTTGGGCGTCGGTGACTGCCATGACCCAAAGCCTACCTACCGGTAGGTAGGCGAGGGCAAGACCCTCCGGCCCATCGCGGAGGTGGCATGGGTCACCCGCTCGGTCCGGCGCCGGGCACGACGAACGACACGGACGGTGGGGACGGGCGTGGCCCTCAGCCGGGCGTCGGCGAGTAGCCGGACAACATGGCGTCCACCGTGTCGGCCGCCTGGTGGTAGCCGGTCGTCCGCAACCACGCCGCCAGCCGTGACGCGGCATCGCGGCCGGGCGGTCCCTGCAGGATGAGCTCGTGCACGACCTCGCCGACCACGTCCGGCCGAGCCGACCACATGAGCGCGAACGGCAGCATCGGCTCCGTCGGGCGCTGCACCAGCAGCCAGGCCAGCAACGACACGCCCTGGGCCTGTGCTCCCGACGCCAGGGCGTCGGCGGCCTGGTAGGGCAACGACGGCGCCGCGCCCGACGGCAGCGATGCCAGCACGGCACGGCCGCCGGCGACATCGCCCGCACCCAACCTGGTCCAGGCGATCACCTCCGTGGCGGCGTTGCGGACCTCGGGCGGTACGCCGCGCCGGGCCAGGACCTCACGGGCGAGGTGCTCGGCGACGAACGGCTGCCCGCCGGCGAGGGCCTGGGTCGCCTGACGCACCGACGTCACGGCGTCGGTGGCCGCTGCGGTCATCGCCACCCCACCGCCGGCGGGGCGGGCGAGCTCCATGATGTTGAGCCCGCCGAACAGCCCGGCGAGCACGGCCAGGAACAACCAACCGTCGGCGAGGGCCCACAGCACGATGCCGGCGGCCAGCA
>JAGQTE010000461.1 GCA_020439175.1 Acidimicrobiales bacterium
GCGCTGTCCGAGGTCGATCTGGGCGCCTTCGCCGACGCCGCGCTCAGCGAGCACGTGGCCGACCTCCAGGCCTTGGCAGCCGACGCCTTCGCCGCGTCCGTCGGTTCACTTGGCTCCTGGGACGCCCGAGCGCTGTGGGCCGACGAGGGCTTCCGGTCGGCCAAGACCTGGGTGGCGTCGAAGGGCAGGACGAGCTCGCCCGACGCCGGAAGGCAGCTGCGCCTGGCTCGGTTCCTGGCGGCGTTCGATCAAACCGCCGCCGCCGTGCAGGACGGATCCGTTCCGGTCGAGTCGGCACAGGTGATGGCGCGCGCCGCCGTCGGGCCGCGCCAGGCGCTGTTCGCCCGCGACGAGGCGCTGCTCGTCGACCAGGCGCAGCGCCTCACGGTCGACGAGTTCGCTGTCGTGGTGCGACGCTGGACCGTCCTGGCGGATGACGCCCTGGCGGACGCCGAGGCCGATGCCGCCTTCGAGCGGCGCGGCACGCGCATCGCCGACGTCGGCGACATGACGCATCTCGACGCGTCGTTCGATCGCAGCGACGGCGCCATCGCGCACGCGGCGCTCGAGGCGGCGATGGGTCTGCCCGGCGCCGGCGACGTCCGCACCATCTGGCAGCGCCGGACCGACGCGCTCGTCGACATCTTCCGCGCCTACCTCGACGGCGCCGACCTCCCCACGCCCACCGGCGGTGGACCGGCCACCACGGCGCCGCGCGCCAGCGTGTCGGTCCGGGTCGACCTCGACGTGCTCACCGGTTCGTCCGACGATCCGTTCGACCCGTCGTGGTGGGACGACGTGTTCCGGGTCGGCCCGGTCGGGCGGAGCACCCTGCGTCGGTTCCTGTGCGACTCGTGGCTCTCGCGGGTCGTCACGTCCGGGCGCGACCTCCCCCTCGGGCTCGGTGCATCGAGTCGGTTCTTCACCGACGGCCAACGCCAGGCGCTCATCGCCCGCGATGGGTCGACGTGCGTCGCGCCCGGCTGCACCGTGCCGGCCGATCGCTGCCATGCCCACCACGTCGACCCCTTCGAGCACGGCGGGGCCACCGACGTCTGCAACGGCGTGCACCTGTGCAGCTTCCACCACCACAAGGTGCACGAGGGCCACTGGGAGCTCGTGCGGCTCGCCGACGGCAGCTGGGATCTGGTCCCGCCGTGGGTCGCCGAGCGGGAGCTTCTGGCCTCGGCGAGCCGCGAACGACCGCCGCCGGCGCGCGGCCCTACTTCTTGGCGCGGACGATCAGGGTGAAGCGGTCAGTGGCGACGGGCGCACCGCTCGCCTTGTCCGACCACGTCGTCTCCATCACGTAGAACTCCATCACCGCCGAGCTCGTGTCCTTCTCGTACACGTCGGCGATCACGCGGTGCCCCTCGAGCACGTCGCCGATGCGGGGCGTGCGGTGGTACTTGAAGCCCTGCTCGCCGTGCAGTATCATGCCCCGCGTGCGCAGGTCCATGATCGGCAGGCCGGCGACCTCGCCTTCGGTCGTGCCCCAGTAGGACCAGCAGAACGGGAAGGTCGGCGGCACCGGGTCGCCTTCGGCGGAGAAGCCGGCCGGGTCCTCGCCGACGGCGGCGGCGAAGATCGGGACGGGTGCCCGTTCGATCACCACGGTCTGCGTGCCGAGGTCCTTGCCCTTGAGCTCGTCGAGTGCCATGTCGTGTGTGCTCCTGTTCGTGACCGTGCGATCTTGTCAGCTCGCCAGCGACGGGTGCACCGCCAGCTCGCGCTTGAGGACCTTGCCCGTCGGGTTGCGGGGGAGCTCGTCGAGCTCGACCAGTCGCCGGGGGCGCTTGTAGTCGGCGAGGTGCTCGGCGCAGTGCGCCAGCAGCTCGTCCACCACGATGGCCATGCCGGGGGCGGCGACGACGAAGGCCGCCACGTCCTCACCCAGCACGTCGTGCGGCACGCCGATCACCGCCGCTTCCAGCACCGACGGATGGGCGATCAGCGCCGCCTCGACGTCGGTGGCGTGGATGTTGTTGCCTCCGCGGATGATCACCTCTTTGGAGCGGCCCACGATGTAGAGGAACCCGTCTTCGTCGAGCCGGCCGATGTCGCCGGTGCGCAGCCACCCGTCGTCGGACCACGCTCGGGCCGTGGCGTCCGGGTCGTTGAAGTACTCACGCTGGCGACCAGTCATCCGCAGCAGGATCTCGCCCTCGTCCCCGACGGCGACGTCGGCCTCGGTGGCGGCGTCGACGATGCGCACCTCCATCGGCGGCATGGGTTTGCCGACGGACCCGATGCGCTTGAGCACCTCGCCCTCGGGCATCGAGCAGTACGCCGGGCCGGCCTCGGTCATGCCGTAGCTGTTCGTGACCGCCGCGCCGGGCAGCCGCTCGCAGAGCCGCACCAACGTGTCGGGCGCCAGCGGCGCGCTCCCGACCGCCACCAGGGTGAGCGACGACAGGTCGGCGTCACCCCAGCGCGCGTGGGCCTGGAGCAGCTGGCACATGGCGGGCACCAGGAACGCAGCGATCGGTCGGTGCTCCTCGACGGCGTCGAACCACCGGCCGGCGTCGAAGCGGGACAGGTACAGGCCCCGCATGCCCATCTTCATCGGGTTGTAGACGAAGCTCAGGCCGGCGAACGTGAAGGGCGGGCTGGCGTGCAGCCAGGCGTCGCCGCCGAAGGGCACCTCGCTGTTGGGCAGCAGGGCCACGTTGCGGTGCCGCACCGCCACCCCCTTGGGGAGCCCCGTCGTGCCCGAGGTGTACATGATGTCGGCCAGGTCGCCGGCGTCGATCGGCACCTGGAGGTCGTCGGCGTCGGCGCCGGCCAGCGCGGCGTCGAAGGCGTCGTCGTCGGTGCGCAGCACCCAGCGCAGGTCGTTCAGGTCGGGGCGGGCGGCGTCGAGCGTACGGCCGGGCTCGCCGCCCGTGACGGCGGCGATGGCGCCGGCATGGCGCAGGATGGTCGCCAGCTCGGGCGGGGTGAGGCGGCTGTTCACCGGAACCGCCACGCCGCCGGCCTTGTGGATGGCCACGTACGTGACGAGCCAGTCGAGGAAGTGCTCGACCGGCACCGACAGCGCCACCCGGTCGCCGGCCCGCACGCCGGCGTCGTTCAGCAGCAGATGGGCCAGGCGCGACGACCGCTCGTGCCACTGGGCGAACGTGAGCGCGCCGTCGGCATCGAGGTGCCGGTAGGCGACCTCCTCGGGCACGGCGCGCGCCATGATGCGCAGCTGGTCGACCTGCAGGTCGCTCACGGCCGGGACTGTAGGCGATACCTGACGTCGACGTCAGGTGATCGTCGTGGAGCCGTCAGGGCAGCTCGTGGCCCACGCAGGTGGTCTGCGCCGTCGCCGGGCTGGCGATCGTGCCGTCGGGGCAGGTGGTGTTCTGGAAGATCGCCGTCGCCCACCCGGCCGGTGTACCGACGGCGCCCGCCAAGGTCACGTTCGTCAGGTTCGCAGCGCTGAGGTCGGTGCCGCCCAGGCCGGCGCCGCGCAGGTCGCTGCCCGTCAGGTTGCTCCCGGTGAGGCTCGTGCCCGTGAGGTTCGCCGGGGTCAAGGTGCTCGACCACGGATCCCACAGACCGAACCGGCAGCCGATGCACGTGAAGTCGCTGATCGACCTGCCGGCGAGCCCGTCGATCATCGCCTTGCGCAGCGTGGCGCCGTGGAGGACGAGCGCCGGGCTGGTCGAGTCAGGGGTCAAGGGCTCGTAGGTGAAGCCGGTGGCCGGCCCGATGCCGATCTCGAAGATGCGCAGGCCCGGGTCGGGCATGCCGCTGGTGGTGAAGGGCCAGCCGAGGCGCGCGTCGAGGTTCGTGCCGCTCCAGTCGGGGTCGGTGGCGAGCAGCGACTCGGGCAACACGGCGGCGTCGGTGAGGTTGGCTCCGGTGATGCGGGCGCCGGTCATCGTCGCCGGCCAGTGGACGTTGATGCCGTTGAAGGGGTCGACGATGCCGGCGTAGAGCGTCGCACCCGTCAGGTCGGCATCGGTGAGGTCTGTGGCGCGCAGGTCCGCCCAGATCCACTGCGCGCCGGACAGGTCGGCGCCGGCGAGCGGGCAGCCGGCGA
>JAGQTE010000462.1 GCA_020439175.1 Acidimicrobiales bacterium
ACGGCGGCGCCGGCGCCGCCGCAGACCATCGTCGTGGTGCAGCGCCGCATCGTCACGAGCGGCGGGGTCCCGGCATCATCGGGCACCGGCGCAGGCGCAGGCACAGGCGCCGGGCAGTCGGGTCGATCGTCAGGCGCAGCTCCCGCTGCCGGGGTGCCGGCGCCGTCATCGAACGCCGGCGTCGCCGCGGCGCCCGCTCCCGCCCCGGCTCCAGCGCCCGCACCGGCGCCCGCACCGGCGCCGTCGACGCGCACCAAGGCGAGCTGACGATGTGGTGGGAGCTGTCGCGCGCCTCGGGACTGGTCAGCTTGGCGTTGGCCTGGTTGGCGCTCATCCTCGGCGTCACGCTGTCGGGGCGGCTCAGCACGACGCGCGGGGCACCGAAGTGGCTGCTCGATCTGCACCGGTTCGCCGGCGCGCTCAGCCTGCTGTTCGTGGCCGTCCACCTCGTGGCGCTGTGGGCCGACAGCTACGTCACCTTCGATCTCGCCGACCTCCTCGTGCCCGGCGTCGCCGATTGGCGCACGACCGCGGTGGCGTTCGGCGTCCTCGCCATGTGGTTGCTGGTCGCCGTGGAGGTCTCGAGCCTGTGGATGCGCAAGCTGCCGCGGCGGACCTGGCGGTTGATCCACCTCTCGAGCTACCTCGCCGCCGTGAGCGCCACGGTCCACGAGCTGACGGCGGGCACCGACGCCACCCACCCGGCCGTGCTCCTGTTGACGATCGCCGTGGTCGGTCTGGCCGTCTTCGTGACCACCTACCGGGTGGTCGCCGATCGTCGGCGGCCACGTGCGTCGGCGTCGGCGCGCACCTCGGCCCGCCCGTCGCGGGCGGCGCCTGCGGCGCGGCCCGTGCCCGGCGAGGAAATCGCTTCCGCCTGACGCACCCGCGGGCGTAGCGTCCTTCGGCGTTGCGGCGTGGCGCCCTCGAGGGTGCCCGCCTCGCCAGATCGCTCGGTGTCGAGCCTGTGCCGTCCCCCGGCTCACGGGAGTGCTCATGCTCGCAACGATCTCCGCCGCGTCGCTCCTCGGCGTCGACGGCTTCGCCGTCACCGTCGAGGTCCACGTCGGCAGCGGACTGCCGGGGTTCGGCATCGTCGGCCTCCCCGACGCCACCTGTCGCGAAGCGAAGGACCGGGTGCGTGCCGCCCTGCTGTCGAGTCGGCAGACCATGCCGCGCCAGCGGGTGACGGTGAACCTGGCACCGACCGGGCTGCGCAAGGCCGGCGCCTCCCTGGACCTGGCCGTGGCCATCGGGCTGCTCGTCGCCGACGGCGCCTTGCCGGCGGAGGCCGTCGCCGGCATCGGCTTCCTCGGCGAGCTCGGCCTCGACGGCACGATCCGTGCCGTGCCGGGCGTGCTGTCGATGGTCGACGCCATGGTCGACGACGTGGTCGTCGTGCCGCCGAGCACCGTGGCCGAAGCGCGCCTGGTCGGTCGGCACCAGGTCCGCACGGCACCCAACCTGGCCGAGCTCCTGGCGGCGCTGGTCGGTGACGCCCCGTGGCCCGACCCTCCGCCCGATCCGGGAGCGCCGGCGCCGCCGCCGGCTCCCGACCTCGCCGACGTGGCGGGCCAGGCGCTGGCGCGGCGGGCGCTGGAGCTGGCGGCGGCAGGCGGCCATCACCTGTTGATGGTCGGGCCGCCCGGCGCCGGCAAGACGATGCTGGCGCGTCGCCTTCCCGGCCTGTTGCCGCCGCTCGAGCCGGAGGTGGCGCTCGACGCCACCCGCATCCACAGCGCAGCGGGTGAGCGGCTGCCGGTCGGGGGTCTCGTGCGCCAGCCGCCCTTCCGTGCGCCACATCACGGCATGTCCGCGGTGGCGATGATCGGTGGCGGTTCCGGGGCCATCCGCCCCGGGACGATCAGCCTCGCCCACGGCGGCTGCCTGTTCCTGGACGAGCTGGGCGAGTTCCCGGTGGCGGTGCTCGAGTCGCTGCGTCAGCCGCTCGAGGAAGGCGTCGTCCGCATCGCTCGGGCCGGGCACCGGGCGACGATCCCGGCCCGATTCCTGCTCGTGGCGGCGATGAACCCGTGTCCCTGTGGCGGCGCCGGCGAGCCCGGCGCGTGCCGGTGCGGCCCGGGCGCGCTAGCGCGCTATGCCCGTCGCCTCTCCGGGCCGCTCGTGGACCGGTTCGACCTGCGCATCCAGGTGACCCGTCCGGAGGTCG
>JAGQTE010000463.1 GCA_020439175.1 Acidimicrobiales bacterium
CTCACGGCACGGCGGGTCTTCCGGTCCCATCGCGACATCACGCCCTACGCCGTCGCCTCGCCCCGGAGGCCCGCCGCCGTGCACGTCATGGCCGCAGGCATCGCGGCGCAGTTCGAGCGGGCGGGTTTCACGGGCGAGCGTGCGGCGACCGCCTACCACGCGCTGGCGACCTACACGTTGGGCAGCGGCGTGCTCGAGGCGCAGCGCGCCATCGTGGACCGCTCGATCCGCGCCCCGGTGTCCGACCTGGCCTCCGCTGTGGGTGCACCACCACCGTCGGCCGGAGGTGTCGGCGAAACCTACACCGCCGTCCTCGGCGCCATGGAGGACGACCCCGACCTGGCGCGCTTCGAGCGCGGCCTGCGGGCGATCATGGCGGGCCTACTGGCGACTGGCGGCGACTGAGCGCTTCGGTGGCACGGTGCTCAGCCGATCGCTGCCCGCACCGCGTCGACCATGGCATCGCGGTAGGCGCGCATCGAGGGCGTGGTGCCGACGACGGCGTCGGCACCGTGGTACATCGCGGGCTCGACGTGCAGGGTGCATGCCACGCCGGCCGCCGCCAGCCGTTCGGCGTAGTCGACGTCCTCGGCATAGAAGAGGTCGAGGTCGCCGACGCCGATCCACGCCGGCGGTAGCCCGGCGAGGTCGTCGGCTCGCGCCGGGACGGCGTGGGGATGCGCGTCGGTGACAGGTGACGGCACGGCGCCGAGGTAGGACGCCCAGCCGAACCGGTTGGAGGCGTTGGTCCACACGAACACGCCGCGGCCCTCGTGGTCGTCGTGCAGGGTCGTGCGGTCGTCGAGCATCGGGTAGTTGAGCAGCTGGAACGCCACGGCCGGCCCGTCGAGGTCGCGGGCGCGCAGGCAGGTGGCGGCGGCGAGACCGCCGCCGGCGCTGTCGC
Organism: Acidimicrobiales bacterium; assembly: GCA_020439175.1. Classification (GTDB taxonomy): domain Bacteria; phylum Actinomycetota; class Acidimicrobiia; order Acidimicrobiales; family Acidimicrobilacustridaceae; genus JAGQTE01. The sequence goes on from JAGQTE010000463.1 coordinate 905, forward strand.
CGCCGACGGCGATGCGGTCGGGGTCGACGCCGAGCTCGTCAGCGTGGTCGGCGACCCAGCGCAGCGCCCGGTGGCAGTCGACGACCGCCGCCGGGTACGGGTGCTCGGGCGCCAACCGGTAGTCGACGCTGGCGACGACGATGCCGAGCTCGTCGGCGAGGCGGCTGCACCAGTCGTGCGCCTGCTCGGGGGTGCCCATGATGAGCCCGCCGCCGTGGATCCACACGACGGCGCCGCTCGGACGCGTGCGCTGCGCCGGCTCGTAGACCACGACGCGCGGACCAGGCCCGTCGTCGTCGGCCGGCAGGCGCTCGTCACGCACCGAGACGCCGGCACGGACGGGGCGGGGCATGGCGATGGCCCGGCGACCGATGCGCAGCATCCGGTCGTTGGCGACGGTCATGTCCAGGTAGAGGAAGGGATGGCGCAGCTCGGCCGCCACGGGTGCAAGCAGCGGTCGTCGACGGGCGACGTGGTGGGCGATCGTGGCGCCGGCGACGACGCCGCCGAGCACGAGCGATCCGGCGAGCACGCGCCGCGCTGGTGTGGATCCCATGGCGCTCCTCCCGTCGGGCGCCGGCGTACGGACGCCGGCGGACCCGGTCGAGCCTACGGGTTGGCCCGATCGGTGCATGGCGCCGAGATCCGGCGCGGGCTCGCAGGACGAGGTGCACTCGCCATCGACCGACGGGCGCTCGAGTCGCTAGCGTCCGATCTCGACGGCAGCTCGGACCGGGAGCGCACCAGCGATGACCTACACCGTGGATTTCACGAACGTCTCGACCGTGGGGCTCGAGTCCTCACCCGTGGCGCCGGCGCTCGCCGGCCTCCGGGCCAACGAGGCCCGGTACTTCAAGAACAAGTACGGCCACGACTTCACCGTGAAGCCGGCGGCGAAGGCGAAGCGGATGGTCGCCTACGTGCACAAGATCCTGAAGCAGGAGCAGGACCTCGAGATCGCCTCGGAGCCCCTGGAGGCGACGCAGTTCGAGGTCGAGGGCATCCGGTGGACCTACGTCTTCTACGAGAGCGGCCTGTCGATCAACGTGATGTACCCGCTCGAGGACCCGAAGAAGCGGGCGGTCGGGTTCAAGCTCTCCGACGGCATGGAGGTGCCGCCCGAGCTCGCCGAGCGGTTCAAGTTCGCCCGCCAGAAGTCGAAGCTCGCCGGCACGATCCGCGGCTCGTACTTCGTCATCAAGGGCGAGTACTGATCAGGCGTCGGGCTCGCCGCGCCCCTCGACCTTGGTCGCCAATCGGCCGAGCGACGTCGACACGGCATTGATCACCCCGGCGGTCGCCGACGCTGCCGCCTCGTGCACCTCGGGGTCGTTGACCCCGGCCGTGATCGCTCGTGCCAGGCGGTCGAGCGCATCGCCCAACCCGTCCAGCGCCGAGTGCACCTCGTCCTGGGCGCCGGCGCTCTCGCCCGGCTCGTCCTCCCAGTGCCGCTGCACCCGCCTTCCCAGGTCAGCGAACCGCTCGCCCACCTCGTTCCACTCGGTCTCGGCCATCGGACACCTCCGCGTCGTCGACGTTGCGAGCATTGCACCTCGCCAGCCGCTTTCGTGCCAGCCCGAACCGGGCGGCGACCCCGTGCTGAACCGGGCTCGCCGGTCTCTGGTCCGCTGCCCCAGGGGCGGTGGAGCAGGCCGGGTACGCCGCCCGCGGTGCGTGCCACACTGTGCCCGGTTGGCGCTCGCAGCAGTGCGGCACGATTCGAAGGGGGAGACGGTGGGATCGAGCCGGGGTGTGGGTGTGGCGTTGGCCGTCGTGGCCTGCGTGGTCAGCGGGTGTGCCTCGGAGTCGCCCGAAGCACAAGATCGCGAGGCGTCGACCCCGACCACGGACACGGCAACGGACGCCCAGGTGCAGGACCGGTGGGTCTCGTCGGGCCTCGACGTGCACAGCGAGCTGTCGGCGACGGCGGACAGCATCGTGTACGCCGGCGTCGAGGACGAGCAGCTCCAGATCGTGGCGCTGGACCCCGCGAGCGGCGCCGAGCGGTGGCGGCGCGCCAGCGATGTCAGCGCGCGGATCCGTGGCGTCGGCCTCGAGATCTACACCGACGACGACACGGCGTACTTCCTGACGCGCGAGCCGTCGGACGGGAGCTCGATGGCCGTTCGATCTGCGTCGGCGGGCGGCAACAGCGGATCGGGAGGACTGTCGCTCACGGCGGTCATCACGGCGAGCGGTGAAACGCGATGGAGCACTCCGCTCGCAGGCGAGGCCAACCCCAACGCCACCGGCTGTGGGCCGTCGGTATGCCTGGTCGTCGAAACCGCAGCGGGTGAAGAAGTGTGGCGGTTCGACCCCCAAACGGGGGACGTCCAAGGCACGGCGGAGGTGTCGCTCCCGGGCGGGCCGGGCCATGACGCCTTCCTCTCCGGCATCGACGACGAGGACATCTCCACCTTCATCACCGCCAGTCGCGGGCCGGTGATCATCGGGCAGCACTCGGCGTCCGGCGCAACACTCGATTGGGCGCGGCCGGTCGACGAGGTCTTCGGCGGGGAAGATGTCAGCCCCAACGGCGGCTGGGCCGGATGGCCGACCGACGACGGCGGGTGGGTGATCTGGCTCGGCTCGGGCAAACGTCCTCCCGGGCAACCCCAGGCCGGTGACACCTTCGAACGGGGCGCCGTTGGCGGAGTGACCGCCGATGGATCCCCTCGTTGGGTACGACCGGATCGCCATCCATGTGTCTTCGCGCTGGCGGAGGTACCCGTGGTGTGCGACGGGATCCTCACCATGACGTCGAACAGCACCGGCTCGGCCAGGCCGGACATGATGGAGGGCATCGACCCGCTCACCGGGGCGACGACCTGGCAGCTCGATCTCGGCGGAGCGGTCGACGAGTTCGATTCCTCGGCCGACGTGCTGCGGATCGATGACGTGACGCTCCTCATCACGACCGCCGCCGGACTCCAGTTGGTCGATCTGCGCTCAGGCGCGACGCCGGGAGCCGATGCCGATGCGGTCGGGTGGTGCCAACCGGACCTCAACCAGGACGATGCCATCGCCGTCCGGGGCGATACCGAGGACTACTTGCGCAGCGCCGGGTCCTATCCGTGCCGACTCGGTGGCGAGTCGGTTGACGAGCCGGCCTCGTTCCCTGTCCCCGACTTCGCTGGCGTGCACAGCGGCGAGTACAGCGCGTGGGTCGTCGACGGCGCCGTCCACGCCCAACGCCAGCCCTGACGGTGAAGGAGCACCAGATCGATTCGTCGGACGGCGTCAGCCGCCGCCGAGGCTGGCTGGGTCGAAGCCCGGTGCATCTGCGACCTCGATCGGGACAAACCCGATGCCCACGTAGCCGTAGCCGACCACCGTCCCATCCTTCGCGTCGTAGACGGCTTGTCGGTTGCCTGCGGCAGTGATCTCGCTCGGGTCGCGCGGTGAGACCCTGACCCATCCGCAGTACCAACCGCCGTTGACCGCATCCTGCGAGGTGAACGGCAGCCAGCCGCTGGCGGCATCGGCCTGCGATTGCACGATGCTCTCGTCGGACGCCTGCTGATCTGCCGCCGTCGGATTCTGCGGACGTGACGGGGGCGCAGGACAAGGTCCCGTGAGGAACTCGGTCGTCGAGGTGGCGCTCGCCGTTTCCTCGTGAGGGGCCGAGCCTGATGGAGCGGCACTCGACTCACGCCGACCTTCAGGGGAGGAGGCGACGGATTGGGTGCTCGTGTCGCGGCCGGTCAACAGCGCGGCCACCAAGAACCCAAGGGCGACGACGGCCGCCACGGCGATCACCGTGACGGCCCGTCGGCCCGGCGCTCGGCTGAGCTCGACCATGGTCCCTGCGGATGCGGTATCTCGAGCAGCGGCAACGACGCGCTCGAACCCGCGCTCGGTTCCCCGTGCCGAACGCTGCTCGATCGAGCGCCGCAGCTCGTCGGCGTGATCTGCCATGGAGCCTCCTACGCCTCGGTCCCGAGGTGCTTCCGGAGTCGGGCGCGCGCCCGCGACAGACGCGCCCGCGCAGCGACGTGCGAGATGCCGAGATCGGTGGCGGCGATGGACGCTGGTGTGCCGTCCACATCGACGAGCAGCACGAGCGCTCGGTCCAACGGCCCGAGTGCGGAGAGGAGATCGTGCGACTCGATCTCAGCACCGGGTTCATCCGGAGCCGTCGATTCGACGTGTCGCCCGTTGGCCCTGGGCCGACGGGCCGCCGCTCGGCGCAGGTAGATGACTCGGCGGACGACCGCCGACCGCAAGTACGCCTCCGGGTTAGACAGCTGTCGGGGGCGGCTGAACAGCGAGGTGAACACGTCTTGGACGATGTCGTCGGGATCCATGTCGAGGTCGGCGACGACAGCGGCGAAGCGGCGCAGGCGCGGATACAGCAGAGAGA
>JAGQTE010000464.1 GCA_020439175.1 Acidimicrobiales bacterium
ATCGTAGGTGCGTGCCGCTCCGCCCTTCCGGGACAGCTCGCCACCAGGTAGCTCCCACAGAGCGGCGACCGGTGCGAAATCGCCCGCTCGCTGATGCGGATTCGTCTGCCCTCTGTTGCGGATTCGTCCGCTCAGCGGAAGTCGCGCGAGCGGGGAGCGCCGGCCGTGGTCGGATCGTCGGCGTCGGCGGCGCCCACCGGCAGCGGCTCGAGCCGCTCGGCGACGATGTTGACGACCTGCCCCTGCCGCTCCACCCGGCCTCGCACCAGCAGCGCCGCCGCGCTGCGCGCCACCGAGCGGTAGCGGACCCAGCAGCCGCGCGAGCAGATGACGTTGATGAGCCCGGTCTCGTCCTCGAGGTTGACGAAGGTGGTGCCGCTCGCCGTCGCCGGGCGCTGCCGGTGGGTGACGACCCCACCGACGACGATGCGCTCGCCGTGCTCGACGTGGCGCAGCCGGTCGGCGGGGACGACGCCGAGCCGGTCGAGCTCGGGGCGCAGGAACCGTGTCGGGTGCCCGTCGGGCGCGATGCCCGTGGCCCACAGGTCGGCCCCGGCGGTCTCGGTCGGGTCCATGCCCGGCAGGCGCGGCGCCTCGGCCCCGGTGACGACGCCGGCGAGCCGGTCGGGTGCCGACTGCGCCACCGCCCCGGCCTGCCACAGGGCGCGGCGCCGGTCGAGGCGGCAGCCGTCGGCATCGGTGAAGCTACCGAAGGCGCCGGCGGTGGCGAGCGCCTCGAGGTGCGCCAGCTCCAAGCGCGCGGGGCGCGCCGTGCGCGACGACCGGGTGCGCCCGGCGCCAGCCGCGGCGGCCGCCAGGCGCATGTCGACGCGGCGCTTGCAGTCCTCCATCGAGGCGAACGGCCCGTTGGCGTCGCGCTCGGCGACGATGACCTCGGCCAGGTCGGTGCCGATGCCCCGCACCGACGACAGCCCGATGCGCACCGCCGGCTGGGCCGGCATCCGGCCGCCGAACGGGTACGGCAGCGGCGCCGCCGACGGGTGCCGGGCCCGGGTCTGGTCCCGAGCGCCCTCGCAGCTGGTGCCGTGCCACTCGAGCGTGGCGCCGACGCCGCTGTGCGCCAGGTCGGGGGTGCGCACCTCCACGCCGTGGCGCCGGGCGTCCTGGGTGAGCGAGTGCGGCGAGTAGAACCCCATCGGCTGGGCGTTGACCAGCGCGGCACAGAACGCCGCCGGGTAGTACTTCTTCAGGTACGACGAGGCGTACACCAGGTAGGCGAACGACACCGAGTGGCTCTCGGGGAAGCCGTAGTTGGCGAAGGCGACGAGCTTCTCCCAGATGGCCTGGCCGACCTCGGGGGTGATGCCGTTGGCGGCCATGCCGGCGTCGAGGCGGGCGCGCAGGCGCTCCATGCGCTCGACGCTGCGCTTGGAGCCCATCGCCTGGCGCAGCTGGTCGGCCTCGGCCGGGGTGAACCCGGCGACGTCGATCGCCATCTGCATGAGCTGCTCCTGGAACAGCGGCACGCCGAGGGTCTTGGCGAGCGACCGCTCGAGCAGCGGGTGCAGGTAGGTGACGGGCTCCTCGCCGTTGCGCCGCCGGATGTAGGGGTGCACCGACCCGCCCTGGATCGGCCCGGGGCGGATCAGCGCCACCTCGACGACGAGGTCGTAGAAGCAGCGGGGCCGCAGGCGCGGCAGCGTGGCCATCTGCGCCCGGCTCTCGATCTGGAAGACGCCGACGGTGTCGGCCTCGCAGAGCATGTCGTACACCGCCGGGTCCTGCGGGAGGTGGGCGAGGTCGATGCGCAGGCCGTGGTGCTCGTCGACCAGGTCGATGCAGTAGTGCAGCGCCGAGAGCATGCCGAGGCCGAGCAGGTCGAACTTCACCAGGCCGGCGGCGGCGCAGTCGTCCTTGTCCCACTGCAGGACGCTGCGGCCCTCCATCCGCGCCCACTCGACCGGGCACACCTCGACGACCGGCCGGTCGCAGATGACCATGCCGCCGGAGTGGATGCCGAGCTGGCGTGGCGCGTGCTCGATCTGGCGGGCCAGCGCCAGGACCGCCTCGGGCACCGGGTGCTCGGCCGCCTCGCCCACCGGTGCCTCCGGGGACGGCGATGGCTGGTACGGCGCGCCGTCGTCGCCCGTCGGCGGGGCCAGAGCGCTCCACCGGTCGGCCTGCTTGGCCCAGGCGTCCTGCTGCCCGGTGGCGAACCCCAGAGCCTTGGCCACGTCGCGGATGGCCGAGCGCGACCGGTAGGTGACGACGTTGGCGACGAGCGCGGCGTGCTGGCGGCCGTGCGTGGCGTAGACGTGCTGGATGACCTCTTCGCGCCGGTCGGACTCGATGTCGATGTCGATGTCGGGCGGGCCGTCGCGCTCGGGCGACAGGAACCGCTCGAAGAGCAGGCCGAGCGACACGGCGTCGGCGTTGGTGATGCCGAGGGCGTAGCAGACCGCCGAGTTGGCGGCCGAGCCCCGGCCCTGGCAGTAGATGTCAGCCCGGCGGCAGAACTCGACGATGTCCCACACGACGAGGAAGTAGCCGGGGAACCCGAGCTGGTCGATCAGCGCCAGCTCGTGGTCGATCTGGGCGTAGGCGCCGGGGACCCGCTCGGCGCCCCGGGGGCCATAGCGCCGCTCGGCGCCGCGCTCGGTCAGCTCGCGCAGCCACGACATCTCGTCGTGCCCGTCGGGGCACGGGAACGGCGGCAGCTTCGGCGCCACGAGGTGCAGGTCGAAGGCGCACGCCAGGCCCAGCTCGGCCGCCCGCTCGACGGCGCCCGGGTAGCGGGCGAAGCGGCGGGCCTGCTCGGCACCGGAGCGCAGGTGCGCCGAGGACGCCGCCGGCAGCCATCCGTCGATCTCGTCGAGCGAGCGGCGCGCCCGCACGGCGGCGACGGCGGTGGCGAGCGCCCGCTGGGCGGGGCGGGCGTAGGGGACGTTGTTGGTCGCCACGACGTCGACCCCGGAGCGCGCCGCCAGCTGGACGAGGGCGTCGTTG
>JAGQTE010000465.1 GCA_020439175.1 Acidimicrobiales bacterium
CGATCCACCGGCAGACATCGGGCCCGGGGATGCCGTGCTCGACGAAGCGGGCCATCGCCCGCTCCTCGGTCGTCGGGCCTTCGATCGGGAGGTCGGCGGCCGGCAGCGCGTGCAGGCGCGCCAGCAGGTCGGCCATGGCGCCCATGCGCGCGGGCGCCACCCAGGGGGTGGTGACGAGCTGGTCGACCAGCGGCGACCCCGCGGCGCGCCGCATCAGCTGGAACGGCGCCCCGAACGTCGTCGGGTCGGTCTCGAGCAGCAGCGGCTCCGGCGTCGGGTAGCCGGCACCGAAGACCGCCTCGTGGACGCCGTGCTCTCGCTCGAGCATGGCGATCGCCGTCGACGGCTGTGCCACGCGCAGCACCAGCTCCCCGTCGATGGGCGAGCCGGGCCGTGCGGACTCGACGGACACGGCGTAGACGCGATTGACGTAGCCGCCGGTCAGCAGGCGCGGCGGTGCGAGCAGCCGGAGCTCGGGGTCGTCCACGCGGCCCCGGAGGTAGGCCGTGAGGCGTTCGCCGATGGCGTCGTCGTCGCGCATGCGGTCGCGAGCGTACGGCCGGCGTCGATCGGCCGCCGGAGCCGTCGATGTGGGCATACGTCGTGCAGATTCAGCGCCACGACAGGAACCGTTCAAGCGCCTGACATCGGTACGCGCGAATGCTGACACTCGCCGTGGCAACACTCGCTGGCGAATCCGGCACGCGAGGAGGCGCAGCAGATGGAGACGATCGTCGAGCTCCGAACCCGAGGCCGTGGATCGAGCCAGCAGGCCTGGCTGGAGGTGAGCTTCGCCGGCCTGCATCCACCGGTGCAGCTCTTCGACGATCTGTCGATGGTCGGGTGGACGACGCCGCCGATCCCGCCGCCGCCGGCCTCGGCCATCGATTGGACGACGCCGGATCCGGGCACCGGCCAGAGCTTCACGCTCAAGGACTACCTGGTGGAGCACCTGGTGATCGACCCGCCCAAGGGCACCGGACCGCTGGGGCGGTGGACCGACGCCGACCGCAAGATCCACCTGCAGGTCGTCGAGCGGGTGCGGAACCGGCACGGATCCGAACTGCACGACGGGGCGCCGCCCTGCCAACTGCCGCCACCGCCGGCGGCCGAGCCTGCGAACGCTGCGACATCGACGCCATCCGCGGCGCCGGCGCCAGCGGCAGCGGCGGCCCCGACGACCATCCAGGCGGCGCCGGCGTCCGAGTCGGCGACGTTGCCTGCGCGGGCCGCATCGGCGGCGCCGGCACCGGCCGTCGACTCGGCGCCGGCGGTCACGGCGTCCGATGGTCCGGCGACGGCCGGGGCGACGCCGCTGCCGAACGGCGTCGACCGCGTGGTGGCGGCGGTGCCGCCGAGCACCGAGGCCACGCTGGCGACGGCCATGGCCAACCTGGGCGTGCGCGGCCTGACCTTCGAGCGGGTGCACCGCACCCGGACGTACAAGTACCGCGGCTCGACCACGGAGGAGGTGGTGCTCGACCACCTGCGCCTGGCGGTGCTGGTGCCGTCGTCGGCCAGCGAGGAGGCGGCGGCCACCATCCGCAGCGCCGTCGCATCGCTGGGGATGCCCGCCCCGGACGTCGCCATCGAGCACGTCGAGGGTGGCAACGGCGCCAACGGCGGCAACGGCGGCGCCGGGAGCGCCGTCGCCTGACGCAACGTCCGCCCGGTCCGCCGGTCGTCGTCGATCAGGCCGTCGCAGATCAGTCGGCGTCGTCGGCGGTGTCGACCGGGCCGCGGATGGCAGCGGTCGCCACCTCCACGACCCCGTCGACGGCGGCGTTCGCCACACCGAGCGCCCCGCTGAAGCTCGTGGCGACCACCCCGCCGACGCCGCCGACGACCGCCGCCGTCACGGGCACGACCCGGCGGCGCAGCGGTGGGATGACGACGACGACGGCTGCGCCGGCGATGATCGGGAGCGGGAGCATGGTCAACCTCCAGGGTCGGGATCGGTGCCGACGTCGGGGCCGGAGCCCGGATCGTCGGCAAGGTCGGGCGAGCTCGA
>JAGQTE010000466.1 GCA_020439175.1 Acidimicrobiales bacterium
ACGGTTGACGACCTCCCGACCTACCGCACCCGCTTCGGCGGCCTCGACATCGCGTACGACGCCACGGTGCTCGAGCCACGTGGGTGGACCCTGGCCCAGAGCGTCGTGGCCCTCGATCTCGAGCCGGCGCTCCCGCCGGGCGCCGTGCTGGAGCTGTGCTCCGGGGCGGGGCACATCGGCCTCGTCGTCGCCGCCGGCTGCATGCGCTCGCTCGTGCAGGTCGACGCCTCGCCCACCGCCTGCGACTGGGCCCGGCACAACGCGGCGCGCGCCGGCCTCGCCGACCGGGTCGCCGTGCGGTGCGCCGACGTCGCCTCCCTCTCGGCCGAGCCCGCCCGCTTCGCGCTGGCGATCGCCGACCCGCCGTACGTGCGATCGGAGGAGACCCGGTGGCATCCGCACGACCCGGTCGAGGCGATCGACGGCGGCGACGACGGCCTCGACGTGGCCAAGGCCTGCCTCGAGGCGCTCGCCTCGGCGCTGGTGCCGGGCGGCGCCGCCGTGGTGCAGGCCCGCGACCACACCCAAGCGGTGGCCGACGCCCGGTGGCTGCCCCCCGGCCTGGCGGCGAAGGAGGTGCACACGGTCGAGGGCGGGGGTGCGCTCCTCATCGCCACCCGGTGCGGCCCCGGTGCCGAGCTGCGGTGACGGGACGGGCACAGCGCCGGTACTCGTCCGCTCAAGACCCGTCAGTCGACGGCGCCCTCGCCGCGGACGTTGGCGCCCAGCTCGGCCATGTGCTGGTAGGCCTCGCTGACCCCGTCGGGCACCGACAGCTGCTCGGCGCGGGCCGCCTCGTCGTCCGTGGGTGGATCGTCGGCGCGACCGAAGTGGGTGCGCGGGTGCTCGAGGTGTGAGCGCACGAACCAGCTGAACAGCTCGAGCTCACGGATCTGCCCGATCAGCAGGTCGGCGCTCACCGGGTCGATCTCCTCGACCGGACCCAGGCTGGCGCGGTGCTCGCCGACGACGCGCGCCAGCACCGACGCCAGCGCCGCCAGGTGCTCGTCGGCCATGGCCTGGCCGAGGCCGTACTCGTGATCGACGGCGCGGGCGATGTCGGCCGTGGTGCCGCGCGGCTCGCCGCCGATCGTGGCGATCCGCTCGGCGATGGCGTCGGTCATCGACCGCACGGCGATCACCTGCGGGTCGAGCATCTCGTGGACGGCGATGAAGGTCGGGCCGGCGACGTTCCAGTGGACGTGCTTGAGCGTCAGCTGCAGGTCGAGCAGCGACGCCAGACGGTCCTGGAGCTCGTCGGCGAGGCGGGCGACGGCGGCGTCGTCGAGCCCGGGGACGGCGGAGCGGTGCGTCGTGGATGTCATGGCGGCGGTCTACCCGGCAGGCTGGGTGGGTAGAACAGCGCGTCGGACACGGAGGGCGGCCACGGTGCGGCAGAGCGACGACAACCACATCCCGATGGACCAGATCGGCGCGCCAGACGAGCCGGTGCGCCTGCACCTGCCCGCGGACTCCCGCTACCTGCGCCTGCTGCGGCTGGTGGCCTCGAGCATGGCGGCGGACCTCGGGTTCCCGGTCGACGAGCTCGAAGAGGTGCGGGTGGCGGTCGACGAGCTGGGCTCGGCGCTGCTGGCCGACGGCATCCGTGGCGGCATCGACGTCGAGCTGTCGACGAGTCGACGGACGCTGCACGTGCGGGCCAGTGCCGCCACCACCTCGGCCGGAGACGGCAGCGGCGGCGGTGACCTCGTCATCGACCCCATCGCCCGCGAGCTGCTCGTGATCCTCGCCGACGACGTGCAGGTGTCGACCGAGGACGGCCGGCACATCATCGAGCTGACCCGAGCGCTGCGCTCGGGACCCTCGTGAGCCGGTGCGCGCCGGACGTCCCGGAGGACGAGCTGTTCCGGGACTACCGGCGGACCGGCGATCGGGCGCTGCGCAACCGCCTCGTCGAACGCCACTTGGGCCTGGCCGACTTCTACGTGCGCCGCTACCGCGGTCGCTCCGTCGCCGAGGACGACCTGCGACAGATCGCGCTGCTCGGCATCCTGCGCGCCGTGGAGCGGTTCGACCCCGACAACGGCGCCAGCTTCGCCACGTTCGCCAACCGCACGATCGACGGCGACCTCAAGCGCTACTTCCGCGACCGCACGTGGTCGGTGCGGCCGCCACGACGCTTCCAGGAGCTGCACCTGCAGCTGCGCAGCGTCGACGAGGAGCTCCAGCATCAGCTGGGGCGCCGCCCGACCGTCGCCGAGCTGGCCGACCGCATGGGCGCCTCGACTGACGACGTGCTCGAGGCGCTCGAGGCCGGGTCCGCCTACCGCTCCGAGAGCCTCGACGCCCCGCCGCCGTCGGCAGATCGTGCCGCGCCGCAGCTCGGCGAACGCCTCGAGAGCCACGACCCGGGCTTCGAGCGCTCGGAGCTGCGGGTGCTGCTCGCCGACGCCATGCAGGACTTGTCCGAGCGTGACCGCACGATCATCCACCTGCGCTTCTTCGTCGGGATGACCCAGCCGGAGATCGCGGCCGAGGTCGGGGTCAGCCAGTCCTACCTGTCGCGGGTGCTGCGACGGGCGCTGGAGGACCTGCGGCAGCGCATGGACCCCTGAGCACCGGGTACGGACGGCCCATCGGTTCGTCGCCACACGGCGGCGGTCGTCCACGCCTTGGAGGTACGTCATGTCCCGGATCCGCCTGCTCGCCACGTTCCACGACCTCGACGAGGCGCACCGTGCTGCCGAAGCGGTGGCCGACGCCGTGCCCGACGCCCAGGTGCGCGCCGGCGATCCCGACGACGCCCGCGACGCGCTGGTCGCCGGCCAGCAGGCCGAGATGGACCAGAGCGCACCCACCGTCCCGGGCGGCGTCGTGACCGGCGCGCAGGTGCGCGGCAGCGTCCTGTGGGGCATCCCGACGCTGATCGTCGGTTGCCTGCTCGGCCTGGCGGTCGGGCTGCTCGTCCCGGTCGGCGGCGTCTCGCGCTTCGCCGTGGTCGTGGCCTCGACGGCCGCCGGCGGCATGGCGCTGAGCACGTTCGGGGTGCTGATGGGTGCCCCGTGGCGCTCCGAGCGCGAGGGCGAGGCGGCGCCGATCCTGGCGCCGGACGCCGTCGTCGACGTCTCGGTCGACGACCGGTGGCGCTCGCAGATCGACCGGGCGCTGGTGCGCAGCGGCGCCGTGGAGGTCTTCCACTGGTCGCCGCCCGACGGTCCGCTGGATCAGTGAGGCCGAACCGCCCAAACCCATCGTTCTGGTAGCGAACTCGCGCCGTTGGCGGCGCGGGTTCCCTACCAGAACGGGTTGACCGGCGCGGGGAACGGGTTGACCGGCGCGGAACGGCTCGTTGCGGACCGGCTAGGTGTTGGGGGCGTCGGCGCTGA
>JAGQTE010000467.1 GCA_020439175.1 Acidimicrobiales bacterium
ATCGTCGGTGCCGCCGCGGTCGGCGGCGGCTCGACCGATGGCGGGCGTGCCGCCGGCGTCGCCCGTGGCGTCGCCGTCACCGATGCCCCCCGGACGTCGCGCCGCCCGAGACCGGCGGCAACACGGCCACCTCGTCCCCGTCGTGCACGGCGGTCGTCGGCGTCACCGGCTCGCCGTTGACCCACACCTGCGCGTCGGCCAGCACGGCGGCGAACGTCGCGCCGTAGCGAGCACGCGCGGCGTCGAGCACCTCGGCCACCGTCGAGCCGGGCACCTCATCCGTCCGGAGGCCGGCCGCCTCACGGGCAGCGGCGAACAGCCGCAACGTGGCCACCGCACGAGGCTAGTGCTCCGACGTGTGGCGGCTGCGCAGCGCCGGCACGCCCGGGGGCGACGCCAACTGCGTTCGGGAGCGTCACCGCGCTTCGGTAGGGTCGGCGCCGTGACCACCCGACTGCTGCTCGTCCGCCACGGCGAGAGCGAGTGGAACGCCTCCGGCCGTTGGCAGGGCCAGGCCGACCCGCCCCTCACCGACACCGGGAAGCTGCAGGCCGGCCGTGCCGCCGAGCGCGTCGGCGCCGTCGACGTCATCGTGTCGTCCGACCTCGAGCGCGCGCAGCACACGGCGGTCATCATCAGCGAGCTCATCGGCGTCGGACCCGTCATCGTCGACGAGCGCTTCCGCGAGCGCGACGCCGGGCCGTGGTCCGGGCTCACCCGCCCGGAGATCGAGCAGGGCTGGCCGGGCTTCCTCGAGTCGGGTGACCGACCCGAGGGCTTCGAGACCGACGACGCCCTGTGGACCCGCGTCTCGTCCGGACTCGGTGCCGTCGAGGCGGCATGGCGGGGTGGCACGGTGCTCGTGGTCACCCACGGCGGCGTCGTCTACACGATCGAACGTATGCACGGCATCACCACGCACGAGCGGCTCCCGAACCTCGGCGCCATCGAGGTGGTGCACCACGGCGACCGCCTCACGCTGGGCGAGCGCCTCGCCCTCGGCGAAGCCTGAACCCCACCGGGTCCGATCCGACGTGCGTCAGCGGAAGCCGCGGTCGCGCTTCCACGCCAGCTCGAGCTCGCCGAGCTCGGTGGCCGGCGCTCCCCCGTGCCGGTACTCGTCCAGGATGCCCCGCCAGCGGTTGCGCGCCTCGAGCCGCCCGAGCAACGCCGACACACCCCACACCACGCGGTCGAGGATCACGAAGCTCGGCGGCATGTTGATGTTGCGGATCACGTCGGCGTACGGGCCCTGCAGGTCCATCACGTTCTGCAACGCCTCGGTCGTGTACTCGGGCGTGAAGGTGAACTCGTCCACCATGTAGGCCCGGTAGGGCGCCGACACGCAGGCGAACACATGCGGCGCGTCGAGCCCGTGGTCGCGCCGGATGAAGCCCACCTCCTCCATGGCGACGACCATCTCCGGCACCTGCTGGTCCATCACCAGGTCGAGGATGGGGATGAGCTGCTCGAACTCGTCCGCCGACCAGCGCTTCACGGGCCCGAAGTCGAAGAACGTGACCGAGCCGTCGTCGTGGAACCGGTAGTTCCCGGGGTGGGGATCGCCGTTGAACACCCGATGCTCGTGCACCGAGCCCTGGGCGAAGCGGAACACCACCTCGGCGGCGCGCTGGCGCTGCTGCGGCGTCGCCTCCTGCTCGAACTCGTTCCACCCGATGCCGTCGACCCACTCGGTCGTGAGCACCTTCTCCGACGACAGCTCGGGCACGACCTTGGGGATGCGGATGAAGGGGTGGTCCCGGTACCGCTCCCAGAACTCGGTCTGGCACCCCGCCTCGAGCGTGTAGTCGAGCTCGTCGTACATCCGGGCCCGCAACTCGTCGACCAGGGCCTTCACGTCGAGTCCCTTGAGCGCCACGGCCGAGAACATGCCGTAGAGCAGCTCGGCGTTGTCGAGGTCGTGCTTGATGGCCGAGCCGACCCCCGGGTACTGGACCTTGACCGCCACCTCGCGCCCGTCGTGCAGCACGGCCCGATGCACCTGACCGATCGACGCCGCCGCCACCGGCACCGGGCTCCAGTCGAGGAAGAGCCGCTCGGGGTCGTCGCCCAGCTGCTCGCGCACCACCGACTCGGCGAGGGACGGCGCCATGGGCGGGACGTCCTGCTGCAGCGTCGCCAGCGCGGCCCGCGCTTCGGGCGGCAGGCCCTCGGCGATGAAGCTGACCATCTGGCCGAGCTTCATGATGGCGCCCTTCATGTTCCCGAGCTCGGCGGCGACGTCCTCGGCGGTGCGGATGGCGAACTGCTCCTCGAGCTCGGCGCGCCGCGCCTCGTCCCGGCCCACGCCGCGCACCTTCACCACGGCGAAGTGCGAGCCGCGCCGTGCCGTCAGCTTCCAGATGCGCACCTGCCGGCGGAGCCGCTCGCGCTGGTCCGCATCGCGCAGCACGCGCCGGGCGCCGATCGTCGCCGCCGCGCCCAGCGCCACGCCCAGGCCCACGCTCGCCACGGCGAGCCTCCCCCGTGCCCTCACAGGCGGCGAACCTAGCGCCGGCAGGGCGAGCGCACGCAGTCGCACGCGCCCGATCGCGCTGGCGATGCCGAGGCTCAGCGCCCTGCGGCGGCGAACGCCTGCAGGTCGGCCTCGAGGACGGCGAGATCGGGGCCGACGGTCAACTTGCGGTTCCGCTCGTCGCCGGGGACGACGACGACGGCGTAGCCCGCCGCCTCGACGACGGCGGCGTCGTCGGTGGCGTCGGGGCCGGCGGCGTGCGCCTGGCGCAGCACCGCCGC
>JAGQTE010000468.1 GCA_020439175.1 Acidimicrobiales bacterium
CGGGGAGCGCCTGGGCGCCGTGGGCGGCGATGGCGGCGTTGGTCACGGCATCCTCGGCGGCCACGGCGAGCGCCTCGGCGAGCGGATCGGCCGCGGCCCGGGCGCGCTCGACCCCCCAGCGCAGGTTGACCGCCGTCGGCCGCGTGGCGACGAGGGCGTCGGCGGCCGCGTCGAGGTCGACGCCGCGGGCCGCAGCGAGCGCCACGCCCATGGCCCCGGCGATCCCCAAGGCCGGTGCGCCGCGCACCGCCAGCTCGCTGATCAGCGCGCACAGCTCCGCCACCGTGGTGGCGCGCACGGTCACCAGGTCGGCCGGCAGCCGCCGCTGGTCGATCAGCTCGACCGCGCCGCCGTCGTCGTCCACCCAGCGGATCGTGGGTGGGATCACGCGCCCGCCACAGCTCGCTCGGGTGCCATCGACCGGACCATCTCGCGCCGCTCGAGCACACCGGCGACGCCGGAGGACCCCGCCACACCTCCGACCAGGTCCGGATCGAACAGCGGCAGGTCCCCGGCGATGGCGGCCACCCGCTCCCCCAACGGGGCGCCCACCCCGCCGGCCACGATCGCCCGGAGCTTGCGCAGGGCCACCCCGCGGTTGACCCAGAGCAGCAGGCTCCCCCACCACTGCACCTCGGGGACGACCCAGAACGGCTCCTCGACGTCGATGTCGTAGGGGTGCAGGTAGCTCCACGGTACGAGGGCCGGGTCGTCGAGCCGGTTGCGCAGGGCGCGCACCAGCGGCATCGGGAACACCCGAAGGAACGTGCCGCCGAGGAACGGCATGCCGACCGGTCCGACCGACACGCACGGGCAGGGCAGCTCGACCAGGCCCGACGGCCACACGAAGGGGGTCGCCGGCGCGCCCGGGAACCCGACGACGTAGGACTGGACCGGCAGCACGCTCGCCGAGTACGCGAAGCCCACCTCGGCGAGCACGTCGGTCGCCCAGGCGCAGCGCGGCATGATCGTGCCCGCCGGGGCGCGGTACCCGGCGACCGGCGAGCCGGTCAGGTCCTCGAGGAGGCGGCGACCGTCGCCGATCTCGCGCCGGAACAGCGCCGGCTCGTAGGCGAAGGTCGCCCAGTGCCGGTAGCTGTGCAGCCCCACCTCGTGCCCGCGCTCGGCGATCTCGCGCACCAGCCCGGGGGCGTTCGCCGCCACCTCGCCGACGACGAAGCACGTCGCCCGGACCCCCAGGTCGTCCAACTCGTCCAGCAGACGCATCGTCAACGCCGGGTAGCGCGCCTCCCACGACGGCGACGGGCGGTGGTCCTCGATGTCGAAGGTGACGGTGATGGGGGGCCGGTCCGCACGCATGGTGCCCCGAGGCTATTGCGAGCGGCCGCCGTCGCTGGCACCACCGGTCACTGTGGCATCACGAACGGTGGCGCCTCCCCCGACAGGATCGAGGTCGTGCGCCGTTCGACGACGGCGGCCGTGGTGTCGTGGGTGAGGATCCAGAACCGCCGCTGCAGCACGGCGTCGAGCACCAGCTGGGCCACGTCGTCGGGGTCCATCCCCTCCGACACGACGCTGTTGATCAGGTCGCGGATGCCTGCGGCGGCGCTCAGCGCCTCCGGCGTCTCGGGATTTGCGAGCTCGGCGGGCCGGGTGCGCTCGGACTCGTGGATGCGCGTGGCCACCCACGACGGGCACAGCACCGAGGCGCCGACCTGGGAGCCGACCATCGCCAGCTCGTGGTGCAGGACCTCGCTGACACCCACGACGGCGAACTTCGAGGCGGTGTAGGGCCCCATGAACGGCGAGCCGAACAGGCCGGCGACCGATGCGGTGTTCACGATGTGGCCCTCGTCCTGGGCCTTGAGCAGCCCCAGGAACGCCGAGATGCCGTTGATGACCCCCCACAGGTTGACGCCGAGGGTCCACTCCCAGTCGTTGCGGGTGAGGCCGTCGAGCGGCCCGCCCGACCCGATGCCGGCGTTGTTGCACAGCACGTGGGCCGTGCCGAACTCGGCGACGACGCGGTCGCGCAGCGCCTCGAGCTCGGTGTCGAAGCGCACGTCGCAGCGCTGCGTCAGCACCGACGTGCCCGATGCGGCGACCTGCTCGGCCGCCGCATCGAGGCCGTCGACGTCCACGTCGGCCAGCGCCACGTTGGCGCCGGCCGACGCGAAGGCCTTGGCCATGGCCAGCCCGATGCCGCTGGCGGCACCGGTCACGACGGCGACCTTGTCCTGGAACGTGTCCATCGCCTGCGTCCCCCTTGGTGCTCGGTCGCCGCCGACGGCGGTCAGTACCGGTAGTGCTCGGGCTTGTACGGCCCCGACTGCGCCACGCCGATGTAGGAGGCCTGCTCCTCGCTCAGTTCGGTCAGGCGCACGCCGAGGCTGTCGAGGTGCAGCCGTGCCACCTTCTCGTCGAGGTGCTTGGGCAGCACGTAGACCTTGCGCTCGTAGATGTCGTTGTGGCCGAACAGCTCGATCTGGGCGATGACCTGGTTGGAGAAGCTGTTGGACATCACGAAGCTCGGGTGCCCGGTGGCGCACCCCAGGTTCAGCAGGCGGCCCTCGGCGAGCATGATGATCGAGTGGCCGTCGGGGAAGACGAACTCGTCGACCTGCGGCTTGATGTTGATGTGCTGGACGTCGCTCATCTTCTTGAGGCCGGCCATGTCGATCTCGTTGTCGAAGTGCCCGATGTTGCCGACGATCGCCTGGTGCTTCATGCGGCGCATGTGCTCGGCGGTGAGGATGTCCTTGTTGCCGGTGGCGGTGATCCAGATGTCGGCGATGTCGAGCATGTCCTCGACCCGCTTGACCTCGTAGCCCTCCATCGCCGCCTGCAGGGCGCAGATCGGGTCGATCTCGGTGACGA
>JAGQTE010000469.1 GCA_020439175.1 Acidimicrobiales bacterium
GACCTCGTGCTCGACGCCGGCTGCGGGCGCGGCGAGGTGACCCGGGCCTTGGCGGCGCAGGTGGCGCCGAACGGTCGGGTCGTGGGCCTCGACGCCAGCGAGACGATGCTCGCCGCGGCACGCCGGCTGGCCGACGATGCCGCCGAGGCGCCGGCGTCGGCGACGATCACGTGGCGGTTCGGCGACGTGCAGGCGCTGCCCGACGCCGACGGGTCGTTCGACGCCGTGCGCGCCGAGCGGCTGCTGCAGTGGACGGACGATCCGGCGGCGGTGGTGGCCGAGCTGGTGCGGGTCGTGCGCCCGGGCGGCCGGCTGGGGCTCATCGACACCGACTGGCGCACGCTGGCGTTCGACCTGCCCGACCTCGATGCCGCCGACGCCGTCAGGGCCGCACTGGTGCGTGACCGCGGACGGGCCGGCGCCGCCGGTGGCCTGCTCGTCGGATGGTGCCGCGACGCCGGGCTCGTCGACCTCGCCGAGCACGCGGTCACCCACGTGTGGACGGCGTGGGACCCCGACACGGAGCCGATGCCCGACGGGTGCCTGCATCTCGAGGCCGTCGTGCCCGAGCTCGTGGGTCGCGTCGGGCTCGAGCCGCAGTCCGCCTCGACGTTCCTCGACCAGCTGCGGGCCGCCGGACGGGCCGGGAGACTCCACCTGTCGCTGACGATGTTCGCCGTCGTGGCCCGCAAGCCGGCCGACACCGCCTGAGCGCCGTCGGCGCGGCTCGTCGGGACGCGCCAGTCCCGCCGACGGTGGTGGGACGTCGGCGGGAGCTGGACGATCGTCGGGCGGTTCAGCTGACGGTCTGCACCAGCGGAGCGGCGGCGGCGCTGCCGTAGCCGGGCGAGCCCGAGTAGACGGCGGTGATCTCGTGGACGCCGGGCTGCGGCTTGCGGGCGAGCGCTGCGACCCCGGTGCTCGACAGGGTCCGGGTGCCGACGAAGACGCCGTCCTCGTAGAAGCTCACGGTCCCGCTCGGCACCCCCGAGCCCGGGGCGATCGCCCGGACGGTCGCCCGGAAGCTGACCGACTGCCCGGCGGTCGAGGGGTTGGCGCCCGAGGTGACGGTCACCGTGGTGGCCGCCGGCTGCATGAGCTGATCGAGCGGCACCGCCGTCGTCGACCCGAGGTGGTCGGACGATCCCGTGAACGTCGCCGTGTAGCTGTGGGTGCCCGGCGTCGGCTTGAGGGTGATCCATGCCGTGCCCGCCGTGGTCAGCGGCTTGGTCGCCACCAGCTCGGACCCGTCACGGATCTCGACGGTCCCCGCCGGGACGCCCCCGCCTGGAGCGACCGCCGTGACCCTCGCCGTGATGCGCACGTTCTGGCCCGTCACGGAGGGGTTCACGTTCGACGACAGCTGCACCGAGGTCGAGGCCGGGTCGACCTGGTGGACCAGCGTCGGCGACGGGACCGGCGTGGATGTCGGCGTAGCCGTGAACACGGCGGAGATGTCGTGCTGACCGGCGGCCAGGGCCTTGGTCGACAGGTTCGCCTTGCCGTTCGTCACGGTCCGGGTCCCGAGGACGGCGTCGCCGTCGTAGAACGTCATCGTGCCGGTCGTGCCGGCCGTCGTCTGGGCCCGGAAGGTGACCTGCTGGCCGCGCACGCTCGGCGCCACCGAGGCGGAGACCGTCGTCGACCCGGCGACCACCGTCAGCATCGCCGCGTCCGCCGAGCTGTCGCCGGCGTCGTCGGTGGCGGTGACCGCCACCAGCGCGGCGCCCGCGGTCGTGAAGCTGTGCGAGCCGGTGCACGTCGTCCCGCTCAGGACGCCGGCCTCGACGGTCCCGTCGCCCCAGTCGATGCTGCAGCTGACGGCGTCGCTCACGCCCGGGTCCTGCACCGATGCCGTCAGATCGACCAACTCGCCCACGGCGACCTGGCCCGACAGCGGCGCCAACAGGTCGACGGCGGGTGGGGCGTTGTGCACGAAGACGTCGACGTCGGTGTCGAAGGCGCTCTTGGCCTCGATGTCCCAGCCGTCGACACGGGCCACGTACTCACCGTCGTCCGGGCACACCGCGGTCACGGTGGCGATGGCGCCACCGGGGCCGACCGGCTGCGGCGAGGACGGCGTGACGGCGCAGGACCCCACGGTGCCGTTGATGCCCTCGACCGACCAGGTCGTCGTCAGGGCGTCCGGCGTGGCCGTCCAATCCAGCGTCGAGGCGTCGAGCAGGATCGGCGTGCCCTCGAGCCCGGTGAAGGGCGGGGCGCTGCCGCCCGAGCCGATGCCCCCTCCGCCGGCGGGCGGCGGCGTCGTCGACGATGCGCACGAGTCGTCCGCGTCGTCGATCAGCAGGTCGTCGTCGTTGTCGACGCCGTCGTTGCACGACTCGGGGGGCGTCGTCGACAGGCTGTGCGCCTTGAGCATCACCACCGAGTCGAGGATCTGATCGCTGGTGTCGGCGATGGCGAGCTTCATGTGGTTCGTCTGCCCGGCGAGCACGGGGGCGCTGCAGATCAGCTCGACGCTCAGACCGTCCGACTCGATGTTGATCGGGTTCGCCGGCGGTGCGCTGTAGGAGTTGTCCCGGAACAGCGCCGGGTTCACGGTGTCGTTGATCGTGTCGATCGTGACCGGATCGCCGCTCGGCACCGTGGCGCAGTTCGACCCGTTCACGTAGAAGGCGAACACGTCGTTGAAGAGGTTGACCCATTCGAGGTACTCGTCCGAACCGAAGGTGTAGGTGAAGTAGACCTGGCTGGCCGTCGGCACGAAGTCGAACTCGAGCACGGCGGCGTCGTAGGTCATCGGCACGACCGTCTGCGTCTCGGCGATGAGGGTGTTGAGGTCGGCGTCGGCAGGTCCGGCCATGTCGCCCGTGATGCCGTCGGACGAGTTCGGGCCGACGACATTGGCCACGTCACCCGACGACAAGATGATGCCGTCGTTGAACGACACCACGGCCGGGTCGACCACATGCAGCAGCCCGGCCTGGGCATCGGCGCCGCTGAACGTCACGTTCGAGACGCTGACCCCCGGACCGACGAGGGCCGAGGCCAGCGCCGACGGGCTCATGCCCGGCGCCGAGAGGTCCGTGGTCGTGATGCCGTTGCCCACCGTGGCGGCGGCCGCCGACGCCGGTGACGCCGGGATGGCGACGAGCGCACCCATGAGCAGCAGCGTCGCCGCCGCCACGATGATGCGCGCCACGCCGCCGCGTGGTGTCGAAAGGTTCGAGGGTTCCACGGTCCGCCTCCTGATGTCGTGCTGTGACCAGGAGCGACGGTACGGCCGGGGGTAGTAGCGATCGCCTGCGTTCGGTAAGCGGACGGCCAAGGCCGCGCCAGGATTCGGTCGCGGCCGACCCGTTCAGTGCCGCAGTCGAGACGGCCCGCCGACACCGCCGGTACCGTGTGCGCCGGCATCCAGCCCCCACCGCCGACCAAGGGACCTCTCATGCTCAAGGGCTTTCGCGAATTCATCAGCAAGGGCAACGTCGTCGACCTCGCCGTCGGCGTCGTCATCGGCGGGGCGTTCACCCTCGTGGTCACCGCCTTCACGAACAACGTGCTGATGGCGGCCATCGCCGCCATCTTCGGCAAGCCGAGCTTCGACGACTTCGGGCTCGACCTCGGCGACCGTGGCCAGATCCAGTACGGCGTGTTCCTGACTGCCCTCGTCAACTTCCTGCTCGTCTCCGCCGCCATCTACTTCCTCGTCGTCATGCCGATCAACAAGCTGCGCGAGCGCAAGGACAAGCCCGAGGAAGAGCAGTCCAACGAGGAGCGCATCATCGAGCTGCTCGAGCAGATCGCGGCCAAGTAGCCGCGGAGGGTTGGGATCAGCCCGGCCATTCGATACCCTCCAGGGACAAGCAGGTCCCGGCGGCGTCGTCGGGCCGGACCTTGCCGAGGACGGCGAAGGAGGACGAGCCGTGGCCCGTCTGCGCGAGAGCTCCAGCATCATCCGCTTGCCCGGCGTGGGCGATCGCTTCGCCTGCGCCGACGTGGACGACCGCGAGGTGCAGGTCGTGCGCCGCCGCGACGAGCACGTCGTGCTGCACCTGCCCGATGCCCCGCCGGTCGAGCTCGACGCATCGACCGCTCGAGCCGTGGGGGCCTTCATGGCCGGGCGGTTCGCCATCGACCCCCGCCTCGTGCAGCGCCTCGACGACGTGGTCGGCGGGCTGACGTTCGAGTGGATCCGGATCGAGCCCGGCGACGCCGTGGTCGACCGCACCATCGAGGCGCTGCAGATCCGCCGCCGGACCGGCGTCACCATCGTCGCCATCCTGCGCGGCTCGCAGGCCATCGTCACGCCCGACCCCGACCTGCCGCTGCGCGGCGGCGACGAGCTGGTCGTCGCCTGCCGTGACGTCGACCTCGACGACTTCGTGCGGTTCCTGACAGGGGACGGCTGATGGGGTACGAGCTGATCGTCCTGGGGCTGGCGTTCCTGCTGGCCGGATCGCTGGCGCGCCTCGGCCGCCGCGTCGGGCTGCCGACCATCCCGCTGTTCATGCTGGCGGGCATCATCGTGGGGCCGAACACCCCCGGCCCCGTGCTGTTCGAGCATCCCGAGGACCTCGAGCTGCTGGCGGCGTTCGGCCTGATCTTCCTGCTCTTCTACCTGGGTGTGGAGTTCTCGGTCGAGGACCTCACCGGCGGCGGCCGCAAGCTCCTGGCGACCGCCGGCACCTACTTGGCCCTCAACATCGGCGCGGGGCTCGCCATGGGCTTCGCCTTCGGCTGGGGCACCAAGGAGGCGTTCGTCATCGCCGGCGCCACGGGCATCTCGTCGTCGGCGATCGTGACCAAGCTGCTCGTCGAGCTGCGACGGCTCGCCAACCCGGAGACACCGCTGATCCTGGGCATCATCGTCATCGAAGACCTGTTCCTGGCGCTCTACCTGGCGGCGCTGGCCCCGGTGCTCGGCGAGGCGGACTCGGCCGGCGAGGGTGCGCTGCTGTTCCTGCGGGCGCTCGGCTTCCTCATCGTCCTCGGCCTGCTCGCCCGCTACGGCGGTGCGTGGATCGGACGGCTGGTCGCCGCCCGCGACGACGAGCTGCTGGTCGTGCTGTTCGTCGGCTTCGCCCTGCTCGTCGCCGGCATCGCCTACCAGCTCGGTGTCTCGGACGCCATCGGTGCCTTCATGGCCGGCCTCGTGCTCGCCGGCACGACCGTGGCCCGAAGAGTCGAGCGACTGGTGCTGCCCTTGCGCGACGCCTTCGCCGCCATCTTCTTCTTCGCCTTCGGCCTGGCCATCGACCCCAGCGACATCGGGGGGGTGCTGGTCCCGGCCGCCATCGCCATCGTCGTGTCGAGCGTCCTCGCCGTCGTGGCCGGCATCGTGGCGGCGCGCATCAACGGCCTCGACCGCCAAGGCGCCGCCAACATCGCCTTCTCGGTGCTGGCCCGGGGCGAGTTCGCCCTGATCCTCGTGTCGCTCGCCGCCGCCGCCGGCCTCGACGAGCGCCTGGCACCGTTCGTGGCGCTGTACGTGCTGGTGCTGGCGGTGGCCAGCCCCATCCTGGCCAGCCGGTCGGGCATCCTGGCCCGCCGCCTCCCCGAGCGCCTCGTCCCCGACCCGGCCCCAACCGCCTGAGCCACCTCCCCGGCCTGCCCTGCTCGGTTGCGCCGCCCGAGCGAGATGTGGTCGGGACCTCCGGCCCTGCTCGACACGGCGCGGCTCGATAAGAATCGGCGGCGGCGTGGGGACGCCTCCAGGGGGAAGGACGCAGCGACATGAGCGACACCGCGACCCGCGACGACGCCCGAACCGACGTCACGGCCGAGCACCTCGACGTGGTGATCGTCGGCGCCGGCATCTCCGGGATCGGCAGCGCGTACCACCTCACGACACAACGGCCGGGCACGTCGTTCGTCGTGCTCGACGCCCTCGAGAGCTTCGGCGGCACGTGGCTCACCCACACCTACCCGGGCATCCGCTCCGACTCGGACCTGTACACCTTCGGCTACCGGTTCAAGCCCTGGACCGGCCCGCCGATCGCCACCGCCGAGCAGATCCTCACCTACATGGGCGAGGTGATCGACGACAACGACCTGGCCCGGCACATCCGCTACCAGCACCGCATCGACACGGCGTCGTGGTCGAGCGAGACCGCGACGTGGACGCTCGACGGCGTCCGCACCGACACCGGCGAGGCGGTCCGCTTCGTCACCCCGTTCCTGTGGATGTGCCAGGGCTATTACCGCCACAGCGAGGGCTACACGCCGCAGTGGCCGGGGATGGAGGAATTCCGGGGCCGCATCGTGCACCCCCAGACCTGGCCCGACGACCTCGACCTCACCGACCGCGAGGTCATCGTGATCGGCTCCGGCGCCACCGCCGCCACCCTGGTGCCTGCGATCGCCGGCGACTGCAGGCACGTCACGCTCCTGCAGCGCTCGCCGACCTACTTCGTCACCGGCCGCAACGAGAACGACACCGCCGAGATGCTGCGCTCGCTCGAGATCCCCGAGGAGTGGATCCACGAGATCGTCCGGCGCAAGATCCTCCACGACCAGGCGGAGGTCGTCCGGCTCGCCGCCGAGCAGCCCGACATGGTCAAAGACCTGCTGCTGGCCGAGGTGCGCGCCCGCCTCGGCGACGACTACGACGTCGAGACCCACTTCTCGCCGCGCTACCGCCCATGGCAGCAGCGCATCGCCTTCATCCCCGACGGCGACCTGTTCGAGGGCATCCGCACGGGGCAGGCGTCGGTCGTCACCGACCAGATCGACACCATCACCGAGGCCGGCATCCGGCTGGCCTCAGGCGATGAGCTCACCGCCGACGTCATCATCACCGCCACCGGCTTCGACCTGTGCGTGATGGGCGACATCGCCTTCAGCGTCGACGGCGAGCCGGTCGAATGGCCCGACACCGTGACCTACCACGGGATGATGTTCACCGGCGTGCCCAACCTCGTGTGGATCATGGGGTACTTCCGGGCCAGCTGGACCCTGCGCGCCGACCTGATCGGCGACTTCGTGTGTCGGGTGCTCGCCCACCTCGACGAGCTCGGCGCCCGCCAGGTGACCCCGGTGCTGCTCCCGGAGGAAAGGGACCTCGAGCGCCTGCCGTGGATGGACCCGGACAACTTCAACCCCGGCTACCTGATGCGCTCGATGCACCTGCTCCCCAAGCGCCTCGACCGGCCCGAGTGGCAGCACACCCAGGACTACTGGGTCGAGAAGGAGACGCTGCCGGCCATCGACCTCGACGACGGCCGCCTCGAGTACCGCTGAGCCAGGAGCACATCGCCGCCGTACCGTGGCGTCCGTGCGTCGTCTCGCCCTGCTCGTCGTGCTCGGCCTTGCCGTGACGCTGGCCGCGTGCGCCTCGGACGAGACCTCGACGCCGACCACGGCGAGCACCGCGCTGCCGGCCGGGACGACCCCGGGGGCCACCGGCGACGTCGGATCGCTCGGCGAGGTGCGCCCCGCCGTCGAGCCGACCGGCACCGTCACCCACGCCTCGCTCACCATGCCCGACGGCGCCGAGCGCACCTACCGCCTCTACCTCCCGTCCACGTTCGACCCCGAGGTGCCGACGCCGCTGCTCGTGGCGCTCCACGGCGGGCTCGGCTGGGGCGACCAGTTCGCCGAGACGAACCACGTCGAGGGGCTCGCCGAGGCCAACGGCTTCGTGGTCGTGCATCCCGACGGCACCCGCATCCGGCCACGCCTGCCGTCGGGCACGTGGAACGGCGGGTACTGCTGCGGCCCAGCGGCGGCCGACCAGGTCGACGACGTGGGGTTCGTGGCGGCCGTGCTCGACGACGTCGGCCAGAAGGTCACCATCGACCCGAGCCGGACCTACGCCATGGGCCACTCCAACGGCGGGATCATGAGCTACCGCCTGGCCTGCGAGCTGGGCGACCGCATCGTCGGCATCGGCGTCGTCGGAGCGTCGCTCGGCGTCGACACCTGCACGCCACCGGCACCGGTGTCGCTGATGCACATCCACGGGCTCGCCGACGTGAACCACCCGATCGACGGTGGACCCGGCGAGGGCGTGGCCGACGTCGTGTTCCGTCCGGCGCGCGACGGCGTCGAGACGATGGCGGCGGTCGACGGCTGCGTCGCCTCGACCACGACGACCGAGGGCGACCGCACGACCGAGACCTGGACCGGCTGCGACGACGACAGCGCCGTCGCCTTCGTGCGCATCGCCGGCGCATCCCATGCCTGGCCCGGTGGCACCCCGGGCCGGTCGGTGTCGGGACCGACCTACGAGGGCTACGACGCCACCGCCGCCATCTGGGCGTTCCTGATGGCACACCCCCGCCGCTGAGCAGCGCAGCATCGGACGGCGTGGGCCACGGTGATGCCGCCCCACGCCGCGCCCGTGTCGTCGGCCATCGAGTCCTCGGCGAGCTGGGATCGCCCCCACAGCGCCACCACCATCCCACCCGCCTGGAAGAAGACGACCTCGCCGTCGGGCGACTGCCCCTCCCACCCGAGCGCCTCGTAGAAGGCGCGGGCGCGACCGACGTCGGCGACGCCCAGCGTGATGAGCGAGATGCGTGGCTCCATGGCGTGCTCCTACCCCTCGGACGGCTGGTGCAGGTCGCGCACCACCGTGGCGAAGTGCTCGGGATCCGGCGCGCGGTTGTTGACCAGGCTGACCCGGTCCGAGATGCCATCGAGCCGGGAGCGGATCGCCGGGGCGATCGCCGACGGCTCGCCGCACACGGCGACGCGCTCGACCA
>JAGQTE010000470.1 GCA_020439175.1 Acidimicrobiales bacterium
ATGCTGCTCGAGGTCGAGTCGGCGAAGTCGGCGGCGTACTACGGCATGTGGTGCGCCAGCGAGATGAACGACGAACTCCCGTCGACGGCCTCGCTCGCCAAGGCCTACTGCTCCGAGGCGTACTTCCATGCCGCCGCCGAGAACATCCAGATCCACGGCGGCATCGGGTTCACCTGGGAGCACCCGGCGCACCTGTACTTCAAGCGGGCCAAGAGCTCGGAGCTGCTGTTCGGCGATCCGACCTACCACCGCGAGCTGCTCGCCCAGCGCATCGGCATCTGAGCCGACCGCACACCACGCGACCTGATCGGAGCCGGGGCCCAGCGCCCCGGCTCCGTCGCGTCCGGTCCTGTGCCGGGCTGTCGGCGCGCCGAGCGCGTCGGCCAGACTGGCGCCATGGCGTGGCTGATCATCGTGCTGGCGATCGTGGCGGTCGTCGTCATCGGCCTCGTCGCCGTCGGCGGCGTCACCCAGCGCATGGCCGCCCTGCCGCCCGAACGGGTCTTCGACCTCGACGAGTGCGTGCACTGGGTCGCCGAGGCGCTGCCCGACGACCTGACCGCCCAGCTGTCGTACGAGGACGTCCAGGCGATGATCGAGTTCCACCTCGACTACCTCGAGTCGCTCGGCGTGGCCCGCGACGACTCGGTGCCCGAGGTGGGCGAGCCGGGGGAGTGGGCCGCCGAAGGCGATGGACCCCGCATCGCCGACGACAACGCCGCCCTCGCCTACGTGCTCGGGCAGCTCACCGGCGCTGAGCGTGACGTCACCGACGCCCAGGCCGCCGCCGTCGTCGAGCTCACCGAGGACTACCTGCGCGCCATCGGTGCCCTCGGTGCTGCGGTGCCCGACCCCAAGCTCATCGACGACGCCGACGCCGCATCGATGTGAGCCGACCCGGCGCCGACGCGTAGGGTTTGCGGCCATGGATCGTCCGAGCAAGTTCGAGCACAACCGCTGGGTCGGCGACCGCCGCACGCAGGTCGTGTACGACATCGACAACGTCGACGAGGACGTCGTGGCCGACCTGCTCAGCACCGATTGGGACGCCAAGCTGCGCGGTCCCGCCTACACCTGCTTCGGTCCCGACACGCTCGTCGAGGCCCGCAACCGCGGGTACAAGGCCTACGCCGGCAACGGCAGCGGCAAGCCCGACGTCGACACGTCGGCCGCCTGAGCCTCGGCGACGTCGACCGGCGGCGGGGGCGACGTGGAGCTCCTCTTCGACAGCGACGGCGTCCGTCTCGCCGGCCATCTGGCGCTGCCGCGCCGCGGCAAGGGCACCGCTGCCCCGGGCCTGGTGATCGCCCACCGGTTCCCCGCCGAGCGCGAAGGCGCCGTCATGTCGGGTCGCTCGTTCCCCGAGCTCGCCGACCGCATCGCCACCGAGCTCGGATGGGTGGTGCTCGTGTTCAACTTCCGCGGGTGCGGCACGTCCGAGGGCGCGTTCTCACTCGGCGGGTGGTTGGCCGATCTGCGTGCCGCCACCGACTTCGTGCGCACCGTCGACGACGTGTCGTCCGTGTGGCTGTGCGGTTTCGGCACGGGTGCCGCCCTGTCGATCTGCGCCGGCGCGTCCGACCCGGGCGTGGCCGGCGTCGCCTCCGTCGGGGCCGCCGCCGACTTCGACGACTGGGCGAGCCACCCGCGCCGGCTGCTCGAGCACGCCCGCGAGGTCGGCATCCTGCCGAAGATCCCGACGGGCGCCAACTACGACCGCTGGGTGCGGGAGCTGCGCTCGATCCGCACCGTGTCGTGTGCTGAAGCGTTGGCCCCACGCCCCTTGCTCGTGCTGCACGGCTCGGACGACGAGGTCGTGCCGGTCTTCGACGCCCGGGTCCTCGCCGACGCCCACGGCGGCGCGGACCTGCGCATCGTCGACGGCGGCCGGCACGCACTCCGCCACGACCCGCGTGCCGTGGCCATTCTGTTGGGCTGGCTCGACCGCCAGCGCAACGCCGCAGCGTCGAGCCGCTTCACGCACCCTGCCAACCTCCACTGATGGTGACGCCGCCGGTCGGTGTGCACTGACGTTGTGTCATCCTGTCTGCCGTGGGCGACGTCGAATCAGAGCAAGGGCCAGGGCTGCGCCCACGCCCGCTCGATCACGTGCTGCTGGCGCTGGCCGCCGCCCAACCCTTTGTTGGCTTTGGGGTGGCGAACCGCGACGAGCTGTCGCAGCCGGGCCGGATGGTCGTGTACGCACTCATCGTCTTCGGTGTGCTCGAGGGTGTGCTCTGGTTGGTGACACGGTGGGGCTCATCGCTGAACGGCCGCACCGTAGCGCTGCTCGAGACGTGGTTCGCCGTCTCGTTCTTCAACTACGCAGCTTGGCTGCCGCCTTCGATCGACGATGATCGCCGGTGGATCCCGGTCGCCGTGTGGACCTTGGTGACGGCGCTTGTCGCATGGCTCCTCGCCAGGGTCGGGAGCCGACCTGCGCTGCGCGTCGGCGCCGCCGTTTGGCTAGCCGTTTCGGTCGGGGCGGACCTGCTGGTCGTCGCCACACCGAGCCTCCCAGTTGCCGCTCCCGCGACGCACGACGCGGCCTTGCCGCCGCCCGTTCCCAGCGAAGGACCGCCACCAAACATCTACTACTTCGTGCTCGATGAGTACGCGCGCGCCGACCAGCTCGAGATCCACGCCGGCTTTGACAACGGCGCCTTCGTCACCAGGCTCGAAGAGCTGGGTCTCACGGTGTCGGATGCGGCGTGGGCCAGCTACCCGCGAACCCAGGTCTCTGTGCCGTCCACCTTGGACATGGCCTATCTGGCCGAGCCTGGTGCCGCCGACGGGCCCGATGCGCAGTTCGCTCCCCGCGTTGCCGGCGACAACGCTGTGGTGCGTCGTCTCCGTGAGCACGGGTATTCCTTCGTGTACTCGTCCGGCGCAGCCGATCAGTGGTCGAGCTGTCAAACGCCGCTGGCGGATCGATGTCTCGAACCCACGGGCGTCGCAGCCGGCGATCTGGAGCGAGCGCTGCTCAAACAGACGCCGCTGAGCGTGTTCGACCTCGTCCGCCCTCCCTACTCCGATCCGGAGACGGTTCTCGCCGAGCTGCGCACCGAACCGGTACGTGAGCCGTACTTCTTGTTCGCCCACGTGATGTCCCCGCACTTCCCGTACCGCTTCGACGCGAGCTGCGCAGTTCGTGATCGCTTCATCGTCGCCGAACTGCTGTCCTTCGACGAGCGGAAGGCGGCATACGTGAACGACGTGCGCTGCCTCAACGATCGGGTCGAGCGAGCGTTGGAACAGATCGTCGCCGACGACCCCGGCGCCGTCGTGATCGTGCAGTCCGACCATGGCTCAGCACTGTTCGCGAACTGGGACCGAAGCCCCGGAGCATGGTCCGAGGCCGCGATCGCCGACCGCTTCGCCGTGCTGCAGGCCATCCGACTGCCCGCTCATTGTCCGGCAGCGGGCGACGTCGACCTCGTCAACACCTTTCGGGTTGTGTTCAGCTGTATCGAAGACCAGCCGGTCGACCTCCTGCCCCATCGCGCGTTCCTGTGGATGGGCCATGACCTCGTGACGCTCGAAGAGGTCGACCCCTCAACGTTCGATCGTTGAGCCGACGCGTCCGCAGCCGATGTCAGGCCCGAGCGCCGCGAGTCGATGCCTTGGCGTCCTTGGCCGCCTGCTTCTGCGCCTGCTTGAAGGCACGCACGCGCTCGAGCGCGCCCGGACCGTCGACGTCGGCGACCGAGCGAGGCTGGTCGTCGCCGTAGGGCGTGGCCGCCTCCTCCCAACCGGCGGGCGCCTTGCCGAGGCGCTTGGCGAGGATGGCGACCAGGATCTTCGCCTTCTGCTCGCCGTAGCCGGGCAGCTCGCGCACGCGGCGGAACAGCTCGTCGCCGGAGCGCACGCCCTTCCACACCTTGCCGGCGTCGCCGTCGTAGCGCTCGGCGATGAAGGTGCACAGCTCGTGCGTGCGGCCGGCCATCGACCCGGGATACCGGTGCAGCGCCGGCTTCTGCGTGAACAGCGCCTCGAGCTCCTCGGGCGCCATGGCGGCGATGGCGGTGGCGTCGAGCGTGCCGCCGAGGCGCTCCTTGAGCGTGAGGGGACCGGCGAACGCCCACTCCATCGGCACCTGCTGATCGAGCAGCATCCCGATGAGCAGCGCCAGCGGGTCGCTGACGAGCAGCTTGTTGGCGTCGGGGTTGTTGGTCACGGGCATCGATGCGGCCATGGCGCACGAGGCTAACGGCTCGCTCCTGGCCTGAGGCCGGGGCCCCGGCTCGACCCACCGCCGGAGCCGCCGGCGGAACGTACGATGCGCGCATGGCGGACGAGGACGTGACCATCCGCACGCGGCGCGGTACCGAATTGCGCGCCGTGCTGCGCCGACCCGACGGCGCCGACACCGGGCGGCTGCCGGCCGTGGTGCTGTGCCAGGGGCTGTCCGGGGTGTGCGACGTGGTGCTGCCCGACATCGCCGCTGCGCTCGCCGCAGCCGGCATCGTCAGCGTCCGGTTCGACTACGCCGGCTACGGGGGCAGCCACGGCGAGCGCGGGTGGATCGATCCGCCGGCTCGCGTGGTCGACGCCCAGCACGTGCTGGCGTGGCTGGCCGCTGCCCCGGGGGTGGACGCCACGCGCCTCGGCGTGTACGGGCACAGCTACGGCGGGCCGATCGCCATCTCGACCGCGGCGCGCGACCGGCGGGTGCGCGCCGTCGTGGCCGTGTCGGGGCCGGCATCGGGCCGCGCCATGTTGGCGGCCGCCCGACCGGCGTGGGACTGGCTGACGTTCCTGGGACGTGTCGATGCCGAGCGCGCCGCCGTCGCCGCCGGGGCCGAGCCCACGATCGTGCCGACGTCCGACCTGCTGCCGCTCAGCCCCGCCTTCGCCGCCGCCTACGCCGAGCTGCTCGGCCGCACCGGCGAGCAAGGCACGTCGACGGCGGTGCGCGGCGCCGGCCTCGGCACCACCGAGCACTACCTCCTCAGCGCCGACGCCATGTTGGCCTACGACCCGGTCGACGACGCCCGCAAGGTGACCGGTGCCGCCGTGCTGCTGGTGCAGGGCGAGCTCGACGACATCGCCCTCGTCGACGACACGGCCGCGCTGTTCGCGGCGCTGCCCGGGATCAAGGTGTGGCAGCGGGTACCGGGCATCGGCCACCTCGAGCTCGACCACGGTGACGGCCTCGCCGGCGCGGCGCGCCTCGCGGCGGACTGGTTCACCACCCACCTCGTCACCCCGCTCGCCGGCTGAGCGGAACTCGCAGCGATCAGGTGGTGCGCGGGTCGGGGGCTTCGGCGTCGATGCCCAGCGCCTCGATGGCGCGAGCCACCTCGTCGGCGTCGACGGTGCCGTCGGCGGCCAGGGCGCTCAAGGCGGTGACGGCGATGTGGGCGGCGTCGACCTCGAAGTGTCGCCGCAGTGCATCGCGTGTGTCAGAGCGTCCGAAACCGTCGGTGCCGAGCGGCACGAACCGGCGCGGTGCGCCATCGCTGCCGGGGGGTACGAAGCGGGCGATCTGCTCGGGCACCGCCTTCATGAAGTCGCTGACGGCGACGACCGGACCGCGGCCCTCGCCGAGCGAAGCGCTCACCCGGGCGACCTGCGGAGCGGCGGTCGGG
The DNA here is from genome assembly GCA_020439175.1 of Acidimicrobiales bacterium. Taxonomy (GTDB): domain Bacteria; phylum Actinomycetota; class Acidimicrobiia; order Acidimicrobiales; family Acidimicrobilacustridaceae; genus JAGQTE01. The sequence goes on from JAGQTE010000470.1 coordinate 5,592, forward strand.
TGCAGGCGGTTCCAGCGCTCGACCGACAGCGCCTCCTCGCGCAGCGCCTTGTAGGAGGTGGCGCTCCACAGGTCGGCGGCGACCCCGTGGTGCTCGGCGAGCGCGTCGCGCGCCGCCACCGCCGCCTGCCACGCCGACCCCGAGAACACCAGCGACAGGCGCGGGGCGTCGTCGCCGAGACCGTCGGGGGCGGCGGCCCAGCGGTACAGCCCGCCGACGATGTCGCCGTCGGTCACGCCCTCCGGTCGCGGCGGCATGACGTAGTTCTCGTTGTAGCAGGTGAGGTAGTAGAAGCTCGCCGGGCCGTGCGGGTCGCCGTACATGTCGGCGATCCCGTGCCGGACGATGGCGCCGAGCTCGTAGGCGAACGACGGGTCGTAGGCGCGACACGTCGGCACCGTCGACGCCAGCAGCAGGCTGTGGCCGTCCTGGTGCTGGAGGCCCTCGCCGAGCAGCGTCGTGCGCCCGGCGGTGGCTCCGATGAGGAACCCGCGCGCCTGGGCGTCGGCCGCAGCCCAGATCAGGTCGCCGACGCGCTGGAAGCCGAACATCGAATAGAAGATGAAGAACGGCAGCATCGGCACACCGCGGTTGGCGTACGCCGTGCCCGCCGCGGTCCAGCTCGCCAGCGAGCCGGCCTCGGTGATGCCCTCCTCGAGGATCTGGCCGTCGCGGTCCTCGGCGTAGCGCAACAGCAGGGCGTGGTCGACCGGCTCGTACAGCTGACCGGCCGAGGCGTAGATCTCGAGCTCGCGGAACAGCGCGTCCATGCCGAAGGTGCGCGCCTCGTCCGAGACGATCGGCACCACGCGACTGCCCATCTGGGGATCGCGGCACAGGTCGCGCAGCAGGCGGGTGAACGCCATCGTCGTCGACACCGCCTGCGTGCCCGAGCCGGCGTCGAGCCCGGCGAAGACGTCGTCGGACGGCAGGGGCATGGGGCGGCGGATCTCGATGCGGCGCTCCGGCACGGGTCCGCCGAGCTCGCGTCGCCGGGCGACGAGGTAGTCGTGCACCGCCGAGCCGACCGGCGGGCGGACGTACGGCGGCTCGTCGCCGGCGAGGGCGGCGTCGTCGAGGACGTCGTCGAGGTGCAGGCGATCGCGCAGCTCTCGGAACTCGGCCATCGACATCTTCTTGATCTGATGGGTGGCGTTGCGCGCCTCGACCCCCGGGCCGAGGGCCCAGCCCTTGATCGTCTTGGCCAGCACCACCGTCGGGGCGCCGACCTGCTCGGTGGCGAGCTGATAGGCGGCGAACACCTTGCGGTAGTCGTGACCGCCGCGCGGCAGCGTCTGCAGCTCCTCGTCGGAGAGGTCCTCGACGAGACGCCGCAGGCGCGGATCGGGACCGAAGAAGTGCTCGCGGATGTAGGCCCCGTCCTCGACGGCGAAGCGCTGGTACTCGCCGTCGACGGTGGCGTTCATCTTCGCCAGCAGCACCCCGTCCACGTCGCGCGCCAGCAGCTCGTCCCAGCGGCTGCCCCAGATGACCTTGATCACGTTCCAGCCGGCGCCGCGGAAGATCGACTCCAGCTCCTGGATGACCTTGCCGTTGCCGCGCACCGGGCCGTCGAGGCGCTGGAGGTTGCAGCTGACGACCCACACCAGGTTGTCGAGGCCTTCGCGCGCCGCCAGCGAGATCGACCCCAGCGTCTCGGGCTCGTCGCACTCGCCGTCGCCGACGAAGCACCACACCCGCGAGCCGCTGGTGTCGTCGATGCGGCGGTTGTGGAGGTAGTCCAGGAAGCGGGCGTGGTAGATCGAGTTGATGGCGCCGAGGCCCATCGACACCGTCGGGTACTCCCAGAACTCGGGCATCAACCACGGGTGCGGGTACGAGGTGAGCCCGCCGCCGGGGCGCAGCTCGCGGCGGAACCCGTCCAGGTCGTCCTCGTCGAGGCGGTGCTCCACGTACGCCCGGGCGTACACACCAGGGGCGGCGTGGCCCTGGAAGTACACGTTGTCGCCGGGGGCGCCGTTGGCGCGCCCGCGGAAGAAGTGGTTGAAGCCGACCTCGTAGAGCCCGGCGGCGGACGCGAACGTCGACAGGTGCCCGCCGATGGCGTCGGCCCGGGCGTTGGCGCGGTGCACCATCACCGCAGCGTTCCAGCGGACGTAGCGCCGGATCTGGCGCTCCATCTCCTCGTCACCGGGGAACCACGGCTCGTCCTCGGTGGGGATCGTGTTCACGTACGGCGTCGAGACCGAGCCGGGGCTGCCGACGGCGCGCCGGCGTGCCCGCTCGTCGAGCATCGCCATCAGGTAGCGCGCCCGGGCCGGGCCCTTGGCGTCGATCACCGCGTCGAGCGAGTCGAGCCACTCGGCCGTCTCGGTGGGGTCGGCATCGGGCAGCTGGTGGACGAAGCCATCGAGGGACATCGCAGGTTCTCCCATCGCGTCGGGCGCAAGGCCATGATGCCAGCGTCGGCGTCGCTTGCCTGCCGGGCTCGCCCCGTGGTCGTCCCCGCTAGCCTCGCCACGCATGCGCTGGGAGGTCCACGGGGAGCGGTTCGTCTACGAGAGCCCGTGGATGAGCATGGCGCTGGTCGACGTGGAGATCCCCGGGCACGAGCGCTTCGAGCACCACGTCGTGCGGGTACCGCAGCCGGCCGCCGGCGTCGTCGTGCACGACCCCGGCCGCGGCGTGCTGCTGCTGTGGCGGCACCGCTTCATCACCGACACCTGGGGCTGGGAGATCCCGGCGGGCCGGGTCGAGGTGGGCGAGACGATCGAGGAGGCGGCGGCCCGCGAGGTGCTCGAGGAGACCGGCTGGCGTCCCGGCCCGCTCGAGCACCTGCTCACGTTCCATCCCGCCAACGGCATCACCGACCTGGCCTTCCACGTGTACCGGACGTCGAGCGCCACGTTCGTCGGCGACCCCGTCGACGTCCACGAGGCCGAGCAGGTGGCCTGGCTACCGATCGAGCGGGTGCGTGACGAGCTGGCGCGCGGCAACGTGCGCGACGGCATGGCGGCCGCCGGCCTGGCGCTGCACCTGCTCGACGGGTGAGCGGCACCGGTAGCATCGCCCGGATGCCCTTGCCCCCCGACGCTGCCGGCGCTCCCGAGCGCTTCTGGGTCGAGACGCTGGGCTGCCCGAAGAACCAGGTCGACTCCGACCGGATCATCGGGTCGCTGCGCGCCGACGGTCTGGTGCCGGCGCCGTCGCCCGACCAGGCCGACGTCGTGGTGGTCAACACCTGCGCCTTCATCGAGGACGCCCGCCAGGAGTCGGTCGACACCGTGCTGGCGCTGAGCGACGCCCGCGCCCCCGGGGCGCGCGTGGTGGTCACCGGGTGCATGGCCGAGCGCTACGGCGACGAGGTGGCCGAGGCGCTGCCCGAGGTCGACGCCGTCGTCGGCTTCGGCGTGCCCGTGACCCTCACCACCAAGCCGGGGCGTGCCGCGCTCGCCGGACGCGACGACGTGCCGGCGTTCGACCTGTTGCACCTGCCCCGTCCCAGGGCCGACCTGCCGTGGGCGTACGTCAAGATCGCCGAGGGGTGCGACCGGGCGTGCGGGTTCTGCGCCATCCCGAGCTTCCGCGGCCCGCAGCGGTCGCGCTCGGTGGACGATGTCCTCGCCGAGATCGACGCCCTCGAGGTGCGCGAGGTCGTGCTCGTCGCCCAGGACCTGGCGTCGTTCGGACGCGATCAAGGCCAGGGGGAGCGCCGGCTCGTCGAGCTGGTCGAGGCGGCGCGGCAGCGGGTCGACCGGGTGCGTCTGCTGTACCTGTACCCGTCCGATCTCGACGACCGGTTGATCGAAGCGATCCTGGCCACGGGCGTTCCGTACTTCGACCTGTCGCTCCAGCACGTGTCGCGCCCGCTGCTGCGGCGGATGCGTCGGTGGGGGAGCGGCGAGGTGTTCGCCCGGCGCATCGCCGACATCCGGGCCCTCGAACCCGGGGCGGCGTTCCGCTCGAACTTCATCGTCGGCTATCCCGGTGAGACCGAGGAGGACCATGACGTGCTGCTGGCGTTCGTGGAGGAGGCGCAGCTCGACTGGTGCGGCTTCTTCGCCTACTCGGCGGAGCCGGGGACCTACGCCGCCGACCTCGACGGGCGTGTGCCCGAGGGCCTGGTGGCCGAGCGGCTCGCCGAGCTGAGCGAGCTGCAGGACGCCATCACCGCGGCGCGACGTGACGAATTGCTGGGGGCGCGGGTCGATGTCCTCGTGGACACCCCAGGCGTGGCGCGCTCGTATCGGGAGGCACCCGAGATCGACGGGATCGTCAGCGTGCCCACGACGCTCGCGCCGGGTACGGTCGTGGACGTGGTGATCACCCAGGCAATGGGCCCTGACCTGGTCGGACGCCCGGTGGACGCGGTGGCGGTGCGCTCGTGAGCGACGTCACCTACGGCCCCTCGGCGCTGGCGACCCCGGCGAACTTCGTCACGGTGTTCCGCCTGCTCGTCTCGCCGTTCCTGTTCGCCATGATCGTGTCCGAAGGGACCGGGTGGGGCCTGTTCGCCCTGTGGGTCGTGCTCGCCGGCACCGACGGCATCGACGGCTGGATCGCCCGGCGCTACGGGACCACCCGATCCGGCGCCTTCCTCGACCCGCTCGCCGACAAGGTCCTGATCCTCGGCGCCATGTGCTCGCTCGCCGTCATCGGGCGGTTCTCGTGGGTCCCGGTCGTGCTGATCGGCATCCGGGAGCTCGGCATCTCGCTGTACCGGGTGTACTGGGGCCGGCGTGGCCTGGCCGTGCCCGCACGTGGGTCGGCCAAGGCGAAGACGCTGGTGCAGGCCTTCGCCGTGGGTGCGGCGCTCATCCCGTGGGGCAACGACCTGCCGTGGGTGGCCGACGTGTCGCTGTGGGTCTCGGTGGTGCTGGCGCTGGTCAGCGGCGCGCAGTACCTCATCGACGGCGCCCGGGCGGCGACCACGATGGACCGCACCCCCGATCCCGGTCACGCGCTCAGCTGATGCGCTGCGACGTCGTCGCCGTCGGCACCGAGCTGCTGCTCGGGCAGATCGTCGACACGAACTCGTCGTGGATCGGCGAGCAGCTGGCGCTGTCGGGCATCGACTCGCTGCGTCAGACGAAGGTCGGCGACAACCTCGACCGCATCGTCGGCGAGCTGCGCGACGCGCTGGCCCGTGCCGACGCCGTCATCGTCTGCGGCGGCCTGGGTCCGACCCAGGACGACATCACCCGCGACGCCATCGCCGAGGTGATGGGGGTGGCGCTGGTGCGCGACCACGACCTCGAGGACCGCATCCGGTCCATGTTCGGGTCGCGCGGGCGGTTCATGCCCGACAACAACCTCCGCCAGGCCGACGTGCCCGAGGGGGCGTCCATCCTCGACGACATGCCCGGCACGGCGCCCGGTCTGCGCTGCCCCGTGGCGACGCCCGACGGCGAGAAGGTCATCTACGCCGTCCCCGGCGTGCCGTGGGAGATGCAGCAGATGCTCACCGGCTCGATCCTGCCCGACCTGCGGCGACGCTCCGGCGACACGTCGGTCATCCGCAGCCGCGTCGTGCGCACCTGGGGGCAGTCGGAGTCGGGACTGGCCGAGATGCTGGCCGCCTACCACGACGAGCTGGAGGAGACCGGCCGGTGCACCCTGGCCTTCCTGGCGTCGGGCATCGAGGGCCTCAAGGTGCGCCTCACGGCCAAGGCGGCGACGGCCGAGGAGGCCGATGCCCTGCTGGCCGACGAGGTGCGCACCGTGTGCGGTGTGCTCGGCGACTACGTGTTCTCCGTCGACGACGAGTCGGTGGAGGAGGTCGTCGTCCGTCTGCTGCACGAGCAGGGGCTGACGATCGGGGCCGCCGAGTCGGTGACCGGCGGCCTGATCACCGCACGGCTCACCGACGTGCCCGGCGCCTCGGCGGTGGTGCGCGGCGGTGTGGTGTCCTACGCCTCGGACGTGAAGTTCTCCGTGCTCGGCGTGCCCGAGGGCCCGGTCGTCACCGAGGAGGCGGCGATGGCGATGGCGCGCGGCGCCTGCGAGGTGCTCGGCTGTGACGCGGCGGTGTCGACCACCGGCGTCGCCGGCCCCGACCCGATGGAGGGCCTGCCGCCGGGCACCGTGTGGCTCGGCACCTGCGTCGACGGCGAGGCGGCGGCCGTGACCGTGCGCCTGCCGGGCGACCGGGACCGCGTCCGGCAGTTCGCCACGATCTCGGTGCTCAACCTGCTCCGCCAGCAGCTCGAGCGCCGGGCGCGCTGAGGCGCGCCGGCGCCGCTCGGCCGCGCCGTTCCCCATGGCGCGCCTGTTCGTCGCCGTCTGGCCGCCGGACGACGTCGTGACGCACCTGGCGGCGCTGCCCCGTCCCGACGAGGCCGGCGTGCGCTGGACGACGCCGGCGCAGTGGCATGTGACGCTGCACTTCTGCGGCTCGGCCGACCTCGACGCCGCCACGGCGGCGTTGGCACGGGTGACGGCGGCTCCGGGTGCCGCCACGATGGGACCGTCGGTCCAGCGGTTGGGTGCCGGCGTCGTGCAGGTGCCGGTCGGCGGGCTCGACGCCGTCGCCGCTGCGGTCCGTCTCGCCTTCGCCGGCGTCGGCGAGCCGCAGCCGGACCGCCCCTTCGTCGGGCACCTCACGCTCGCCCGGCTGCGTCGCACGCGGCGGTGCTCGTTGCTGGGCGCCCCGGTCGCGGCGACCTTCGCCGTCGACGAGGTGGCGCTGGTGCGGTCGACGACCGACCCGGACGGCGCCGTCTACGACACGGTCGCCGTCCAGCGCCTGCGAGGCTGACGGCGTGAGCACCTCCACCGACGCACCGGCGTCGACCACGGCGCCGATCGGGCGCACCCTCGCCGCCGTGTCGTTCGCCACGACGACGGCCGTGCTCACCGCGTTCCTGCTCGGGAGCCAGGGCGTGCAGCTGCGGCGCGAGCTCGACTTCGACATCGCCGCCCTCGGCGTGATCGTGGCGCTGCCGTGGTTGGCGGCGTCGCTCACCTCGGCGCTGATGGGGCACTGGTGCCAGCGCATCGGCGGTGGCGTCGGCCTGCGCATCGCCGGTCTGACGAGCGCTGCCGTGCAGCTGGCGATCGCCGCCTTCGCCCACTCGTGGTGGTTCCTGGCGGTCGCCGCCGCGGTGGCGGGCCTGGCCAACTCGCTGGCGCAACCGGGCGCCAACCTGCTGCTGACCCGGGTGGTGCACGACAGCCGTCACGGCCTCGCCTTCGCCGTCAAGCAGTCAGCGCTGCCGTTCGCTCTGCTCCTCGGCGGCGTCGCCGTGCCGGCGTTGACCCTGACCGTCGGATGGCGATGGACGTTCGTCGGCGGCGGCATCTTGGCGTTGCTCGGCGCTCTCGTCGTGCCGGTGCGTGCCGAGCGCGCCCACCTCGCCGAGGCGCCACCGTCGCCTCGGGTGCCGCTGCGCGGTCGTCTCGGGCCGCTCGTGGTGCTGGCGATGGGTGTCGGGCTGGGCGCCGCTGCCGCGGGAGGCCTCGCCGGCTTCCTCACCAGCGCCACCGTCGCCGCCGGCGTCGCCGAGGGGCCGGCGGGGTGGTTGCTCGCCGCCGGCAGCGCCATCGGCATCACCAGCCGGCTCCTCGTCGGCTCGTGGGCCGACCGGTCGACGCGCGACCCGTTCGCGGCGGTCGCCACGATGATGGTGGTCGGTTCGGCGTTCTACGTCGTGATGGCCGCCCAGACGGTGCCGGCCTACTTGGTGGCGATCCCGTTCGCCTTCGGCGCCGGGTGGGCCTGGCCGGGGCTGTTCAACCTCGGCGTCGTGCGCGCCCACGCCGATGCTCCCGGCGCGTCGACCGGTGTCACCCAGACCGGCACGTACCTGGGCGCCGGACTGGGGCCGCTGCTGTTCGGCACGATCGCCGACGACGGCGCGTTCGGCCTCGGCTGGCTGTTGGCGGCGAGCTGGCTGGTGGCCGGTGCCGTGGCGATGGTGGTCGGTCGGCGCCTCCTCGACCGTCGCCGGCCTGCCTGAGTACGGACGTGGGGTGAGGCGATCCGGCCGTTCGGGCTGACCCCGGCTCGCCGTCGATTCGTGTGGTGTCCAGCCGCGCATGCGCGGCCAGGCACCACAAGAGTTGTGGGGTGATGCGATCCGACCGTTGGTGCGTCAGGCGTCTGACGCGTCAGCTGTCTCGGCGGCGTCGCGGTCGAGGCGCAGCGAGGCCGAGTTCATGCAGTAGCGGAGGCCGTTCGGCGCCGGACCGTCGTCGAAGACGTGGCCGAGGTGCGCACCGCAGCTGGCGCACACCACCTCGGTGCGGACCATGCCGTGGCTGACGTCGCGGTGCTCGGCGACGGCTTCGGGTGTCAGCGCCTGGGTGAAGCTCGGCCAGCCGCTGCCGGACTCGTACTTGGTCTCGGAGCTGTACAGCGAGGCATCGCACACGATGCATCGGTAGACGCCGTCGTCGTGGCAGTCCCAGTACTCGCCGGTGAAGGCGCGCTCGGTGCCCGCCTGCTGGGTGACCTCCCACTGCTGGGGGGTCAGGCGCGCCCGCAGCTCGTCGTCGGAGGGACGGGTGTGGGTCGTCTCGTCGGCCATGGGGACCTCCTGGGGTCGAGGGGAGCGTAGAGGGAACGCTGTGGTGACAAGGTTCGTTCCCAGCCGTTCGAAACCCTTGACCGAACAGCTGTTCGCAATTACAGTGCTGTCGTTTCCAGCCCCGGCATGAGGCCCGATCGTGCCCCCGATCGCCGTCCCGATCGGCTGTCACACCCCCTCCGTAGGGTGCCAACAACTCGCTGCCACCCCGGCAGCCACACCCCCGGATCGACGAAGCAACAAGGAGCAGACGGTGGATCGAGACAAGGCACTGGAAGCGGCGCTCGGCCAGATCGAGAAGCAGTACGGCAAGGGTTCGGTCATGAAGATGGCCGACAAGGGCATCACCAAGATGGAGTCGATCTCCACCGGCGCCCTCTCGCTCGACCTGGCGCTGGGCATCGGCGGCCTGCCCCGCGGGCGGGTCGTGGAGATCTACGGCCCGGAGTCCTCGGGCAAGTCCACCTTGGCCATGCACGTCGTGGCCGAGGCGCAGCGCAACGGCGGCATCTGCGCCTACATCGACGCCGAGCACGCCATGGACCCGGTCTACGCCCAGGCCATCGGCGTCGACGTCGACGAGCTGCTCATCAGCCAGCCCGACACCGGCGAGCAGGCGCTCGAGATCGCCGACATGCTCATCCGCTCCGGTGCCATCGACGTGGTGGTGGTGGACTCGGTGGCAGCGCTCACGCCCCGGGCCGAGATCGAGGGCGAGATGGGCGACAGCCACGTCGGTCTGCAGGCCCGCCTCATGTCGCAGGCGCTGCGCAAGCTCACCGGCACGCTCAACAAGACCGACACCGTGTGCATCTTCATCAACCAGCTGCGGGAGAAGATCGGCGTGATGTTCGGCTCGCCCGAGACGACGCCGGGCGGTCGTGCGCTGAAGTTCTACTCGTCGGTGCGCCTCGACATCCGCCGGATCGAGTCCATCAAGGACGGCCCCGAGGTCGTCGGCAACCGCACCCGGGTCAAGGTGGTCAAGAACAAGGTGGCCCCGCCGTTCAAGCAGTGCGAGTTCGACATCATGTACGGCCGGGGCATCAGCCGCGAGGGTGCGCTGCTGGACGTGGGTGTCGACCTGGGCGTCATCAACAAGTCCGGCGCCTGGTTCACCTACGAGGGTGAGCAGCTCGGTCAGGGGCGTGAGAACGCCAAGCAGTTCCTGTCCGACAACCCCGAGATCATGGTCGAGATCTCCGATCGGGTCCTCAAGGAGGTCGGTCTCGGCGAGCCCGACGAGGCCGAGGCCTTCTCCGAGGCTGACGACGAGCCCATCTCGATCGACGACTGAGCGTCGGCCGGCGCCATGCCGGTGACCCCTCGCCCTGCCAGGGACGGTATCGGCCTCTCCGGATCGGCTCCCCAGCCTCGATCCGGAGGGGCCGAACGCCGTTCCGGCCCAGGCGTCGTCGTCAGGCGCACGATCGGCTTCCCCGGCGCCTGAGGCAGCTTCTACCCTGCTGCGGGTGAGCGAACGCCCGACACCGAAGACGTACGCCGTGCGCACCTTCGGCTGCCAGATGAACGAGCACGACTCCGAGCGGATCGCCGGCCTGCTCGAAGCCGACGGGCTCGAGCGCGTGGCGACGGCCGAGGACGCCGACGTCATCGTCCTCAACACCTGCTGCATCCGCGAGAACGCGGACAACAAGCTCTACGGCACGCTCGGGCACCTCAAGTCGCTCAAGGAGCAGCGTCCCGACCTCGAGATCGTCGTCGGAGGCTGCCTGGCGCAGAAGGACCGCGAGCTCATCCGCGAGCGTGCGCCGCACGTGGACGTCGTGCTGGGCACCCACAACGTGCACCGCGCAGCCGAGTTGCTGCACGAGGCGCGGGCGCACGGTCCGATCGTCGAGATCCTCACCGAGACCGTGGCGGGGGACGAGACGGCCTTCCCCTCGGCGTTGCCGACGCGCCGCGAGCTCGACTGGGCCGCATGGGTCACCATCCAGATCGGTTGCGACAACTCGTGTGCCTTCTGCATCGTCCCCGCCGTGCGGGGCCCGGAGATCAGCCGTCCCTTCGGCGAGCTGATCGACGAGGTCGAACGCCTGGCGGCCGACGGCGTCACCGAGGTCACCCTCCTTGGTCAGAACGTCAACTCCTACGGCCGAGACCTCGCCGCCGCGCTGCGCGCCGGCGAGCTGCCTGCCGATCAGGCGGCCGTGTTGGCCGGCGCCCGATGGGCCGACGACCTGACCACGGGGACCGCCCGGCGGCGGCCGCTCTTCGCCGACCTGCTGCGCGCCGTCGCCGCCGTCGACGGCATCCATCGCGTGCGGTTCACCTCGCCGCACCCCAAGGACCTGCTGCCCGAGACGATCGAGGCGATGGCGCAGGCCGAGGCCGTCTGCGCCCACCTGCACCTGCCGCTGCAATCGGGCAGTGACGCGGTGCTCGCCGCCATGCACCGGGGCTACACCGCCGAGCGCTACCTGGAGCGGCTCGTGGCGGCCCGGGCAGCCATCGACGACCTCGCCGTCACCACCGACATCATCGTCGGCTTCCCCGGCGAGACCGACGAGGACTTCGCCCGCACGCTCGACGTCGTCGCCGCCGCCGAGTACGACTCCGCCTACACGTTCATCTACTCGCCTCGGCCGGGCACCGAGGCGGCCGAGCTGACCGACCGGTTCGTCGACCCGGCGGTGGTGGGCGAGCGCTACGAACGGCTGCGCGTCGCCGTCGAGCGGTCGGCCCTGGCCAGGCACCGCGCCCGCATCGGTCGGGTCGAGGAGGTCGTCGTCGAGGGGCCGTCCAAGCGCGACCCCGACATCACGACGGGACGGACGGCGCAGAACAAGCTCGTGCACTTCCGGGCGTCGACACCCCTGCGCGCCGGCACCTACGCCACCGTCGAGGTCACCGACGCCCGGGCCCATCACCTGCAGGGCGAGCTGCGTGAGGTGACCCGGCCGGCGCGGCACCGCACGCGCATCGCCGTGGTCGCGGGGTGAGCGCGGGCCGCGTCCCGGCGGTCGTGCTCGTCGGTCCGACGGCATCGGGCAAGTCGTCGCTGGCGCATGCTGCCGCACGACAGCACGGCGGCGTCGAGATCGTGACGATCGACTCGATGCAGGTGTATCGCGGCATGGACCTCGGTACCGCCAAACCGACGACGGCCGAGCAATCCGTGGTGGCGTACCACCTCATCGACCTGATCGAGCCGCACGAGACCTACACGGTGTCACGCTTCCAGGACGACGCCGCCGTCGCCCTCGACGCCATCGCCGACCGCGGCCACGTGGCGCTCGGCGTCGGCGGCACGGCGCTGTACCTGCGCGCGCTCGTGGACGCGCTGGACATCCCCGGGCAGTTCCCCGAGGCGCGTGCCGCCATCGAGGCCGAGCCCGACACCGAGGCCTTGCACCGACAGCTCGCCGCGCTGGATCCGACGGCTGCCGCCCGCATGGAGCCGAGCAACCGTCGCCGCATCGTGCGGGCGCTCGAGGTGACGATCGGCTCGGGCCGGCCGTTCTCCGACTACGGACCCGGCCTCGAGCACCACGCCGAGACGCCGGCGCGCCTGATCGGGCTCCGCTGGCCCCGCGACCTGCTCGACCGCCGGATCGCCGATCGGTACGCCGCCATGATGGACGCCGGTCTGTTGGCGGAGGTCGAGCGGCTCCTCGCCACGGCGAGCGGCGTGTCGGCGACGGCTCGCCAGGCCCTGGGCTACCGGGAGCTGCTGAGCCACCTCGAGGACGGGGTGCCGCTCGATGAGGCGGTCGCCACCGCCGTGCGCCGCACCCGTCGCTTCGCCCGCCGCCAGGAGCGATGGTTTCGCCGCGATCCGCGCATCGAGTGGTGGGACCTGGCGACCGACGAGGACCTCGACGCCGCTGCCCACCGCCTCCAGTCGGTGCTCGCCGGCGACCGGCCGTGACCCGCACCTCGGCCGCCGATCGGCGTCCACCGCTATTGGGTGCCGGACGCCGAAGCGCACGCTCTAGCGTGGTCCCGGCATGCACCTGACCAAGCACCACGGACTCGGCAACGACTTCCTCGTCCTGCTCGACGAGTGCCAGCCGGCGGCGGTGGCCGTCGACGGTGCGTTGGCGCGCGCCGTGTGCGACCGGCACCGTGGCGTCGGCGCCGACGGCCTGCTGCACGGGCGCGCTCCTGGTGCGTCCGACGGTGACGTCGATGTGGTCATGCGGCTGCACAACGCCGACGGCGGCATCGCCGAGATGAGCGGCAACGGCATCCGGTGCTTCGCCCAGGCGGTGGCGCGCGCCCGCCACCTCGACGACGGGGCCACCTTGCGCATCGGCACCGACGCCGGCGTGCGGGTCGTGCAGCTCGGGCGCACGGCGGGCGCCGAGGTCGAGGTCGAGGTCGACATGGGTGTCCCCGGCGACGGCCCGGTGGTCCCGGCTGCGGTCGCCGACCGGCTCGCGGGCCACGCGCTGGAGACGGCCGACTTCGGCAACCCCCATCTGGTCGTGCGGGTCGACGACGCCACGGTCGTCGATCCGGGAGACGCCGGGCCGTGGCTCGAGGCGCAGTTCCCCGACGGCGTCAACATCGAGTTCATCTCGCTCGCCGTCGCCGAGGCCAACCCCGTCATCGACCTGCGCGTCTGGGAGCGGGGCGTGGGCGTCACCGAGGCCTGCGGCACCGGCGCCTGCGCGGCCACGGTGGCCGCCGCCCGTTGGGGCCTCATCGGCGATCGCGCTCGGGTGGCCATGGCCGGCGGCAGCGCCACCGTGCTGTTGCGGGCCGACGGTGGTGTCACGCTCATCGGTCCGTCGGTGCACATCGCCTCCGTCCAGTGGGAGGGCGTATGAGCGCACCACACGACCCGCAGGGCGGTCACGACCCGACGGCCGATGAGCCCGCCGACGTCGACGCCCCCGTCGACCACCGCGGCGCCTTCGGCGAGTTCGGCGGTGACGCCGGTGGCGCGCTCATCGAGCGCACGTTCCGGGAACGCATCGTGATCGTGGGCGTCGCCCTGCCCGGCGTCGATGAGGACGAAGTCGAGCGCAGCCTCGACGAGCTGACCGAGCTGGTCGACACCGCCGGCGCCGACGTCGTCGATCGCCTCGTGCAGCGCCGGTCCGCGCCCGAACCGGCGACGTACCTGGGCAAGGGCAAGGTGGCGGAGCTGAAGGAGCGGTGCGAGGCGCTCGACATCGACACCGTCGTGTTCGACGACGAGCTGACGCCGGCCCAGCAGTACAACCTGGAGAAGCTGCTCGGACGCACGGCCATCGACCGCACGGCCGTCATCCTGGACATCTTCGCCCAGAACGCCCACAGCACCGAGGGCAAGGCCCAGGTCCAGCTGGCGCAGTACCGCTACCGCCTGCCCCGTCTGCGCGGCAAGGGTTCGTCGCTCAGCCAGCAGATGGGTGGCGTCGGCACCCGCAGCGGACCCGGCGAGACCCAGTACGAGATCGATCGCCGTCGCATCGTGCGGCGCATGCACCGGCTCGAAGCCGAGCTGCGCGACGTCGCCCGCCACCGCGACACCCAACGCAAGGCCCGCCGTCGTGCCCGCCTGCCGCTCGTGACCATCGTCGGCTACACGAACGCCGGCAAGTCGACCTTGCTCAACCGGCTCACCGACGCCGGCGTGCTGAGCGAGGACCGCCTCTTCGCCACGCTCGACGCCACCACCCGTCGACTCGACCTGCCCGGCGGCCAGCACGTCCTGGTGACGGACACGGTCGGGTTCATCGCCAAGCTGCCCCACCAGCTGGTCGAGGCCTTCCGGTCCACGCTCGACGTCGCCACCGACGCGGACCTGCTCGTGCACGTCGTCGACGCGTCGGCGCCCGATCCCGAGCACCACATCGCCGCAGCGACGACCGTGCTCGACGAGATCGGCGCCGAGCAGGTCCCGCAGCTGCTCGTGTGGAACAAGGCCGATGTGGCGCCGACCTCGGCGGCACGGCTGGCGGCGGCGCACCCGGGTTCGGTGGCGGTGTCGGCGGCGACCGGGGCCGGCATCGACGAGCTCCTGCGGGCGGTGGGCGACCGCCTGCGTGCCGCCAGCGCCGTCGTCGAGCTGGTCGTGCCCTTCGCACGCGGCGACGTGCTCGCCGCGCTGCATCGCGACG
>JAGQTE010000471.1 GCA_020439175.1 Acidimicrobiales bacterium
CGTAGTCGATGGTCGGCTCGAAGCTGGCCGGGGTCTTGCGGGTGATGTCGTTGGGGATCTCGTCGAGCGTGTAGCCGACGGCGAGCTTGGCGGCGATCTTGGCGATCGGGAAGCCGGTGGCCTTCGAGGCCAGCGCCGAGCTGCGACTGACGCGCGGGTTCATCTCGATGATCACCTGCTCGCCGGTGTCGGGGTGCACCGCGAACTGCACGTTCGAGCCGCCTGTCTCGACGCCGACGCGCCGGATGCAGGCGAAGGCGGCGTCGCGCATGCGCTGGTACTCGACGTCGCTGAGCGTCTGGGCCGGCGCCACCGTGATCGAGTCGCCCGTGTGCACGCCCATCGGGTCGAGGTTCTCGATCGAGCAGATGATCACGCAGTTGTCGGCCCGGTCGCGCATGACCTCGAGCTCGAACTCCTTCCAGCCGGCGATGGACTGCTCGATCAGGATCTCCGAGATCGGGCTGGCGGCCAGCCCGTTGGCGGCCACCTTGGCGAACTCCTCGGGCGTCGACGCGATGCCCGTGCCCTTGCCGCCGAGGATGTACGCCGGCCGGATCACGACGGGCAGCCCGAGGCGGTCGACCACGGCGTGCGCCTCGTCCATGGTGTGGGCGATGCCCGACGACGGCGTGGCGAGGCCGATCTCGTGCATCGCCACCTTGAAGTTCTCGCGGTCCTCGGCCGTGGCGATGGCCGTGGCGTCGGCGCCGATCATCTCGACGCCGAACTCGGCGAGCACGCCCTCGGCCTCGAGCTCCATCGCCAGGTTGAGCGCCGTCTGTCCACCGAGGGTCGGCAGCAGCGCGTCCGGGCGCTCCTTGGCGATGATCAGCCGCAGGATCTCGAGGTCGAGCGGTTCGACGTACGTGGCGTCGGCGAAGTCCGGGTCGGTCATGATCGTCGCCGGGTTCGAGTTGGCGAGGATGACCCGGTACCCCTCCTGGCGCAGCACGCGACAGGCCTGGGTGCCCGAGTAGTCGAACTCGCATGCCTGCCCGATCACGATCGGGCCGGACCCGATCAGCAGGATCGACTCGATGTCGGTCCGACGGGGCATCAGGCGGCTCCTCCTGGGGTGGGCCCGCCATCGACGAGCTGGGCGAACAGGTCGAACAGGTAGGCGGCGTCGTGGGGCCCGGGCCCGGCCTCGGGGTGGTACTGGACGCTGAAGGCGCGCTCCCCCGGCGCCGCCACGCCTTCGACGACCCCGTCGTTGAGGTTGCGGTGGGTGACCACGACCCCGTCGAGGCCGTCGACGTCCACGGCGTAGTTGTGGTTCTGGCTGGTGATCTCCACCACGCCGTTGTCGAGGCGCTGCACGGGGTGGTTGCCGCCGTGGTGCCCGAACGGGAGCTTGTAGGTCGTGCCGCCGAGCGCGGTGGCCAACAGCTGATGCCCGAGGCAGATGCCGAAGATCGGCACCTCGCCGATCAGGGCTCGGATCGACTCGGCCGCGCCGGCGACCGCCGACGGGTCACCCGGGCCGTTCGACAGGAACACGCCGTCGGGCCGGCGCGCCAGCACGTCGGCGGCCGGCGTCGTCGCCGGCACGACCTCGACCGTGGCGATGCCACCCAGGTGGTCGAGGATCATCTGCTTGATGCCGAAGTCGTAGGCGACGATCCGGCGTGGCCCGTCGCCGAACGTGTAGGGCTCGGCCGTCGTGACGGTGGCCACGAGGTCGATGCCGTCGGTCGTGGGCGCCCCGGCCGCGGCGGCGGTGAGCGTGGCCTCGTCGGCGGTGCCGAAGGCGCCGGGCAGGGCGCCGAGGTCGCGGATGTGGCGGGTGAGCCGTCGCGTGTCGACGCCGGCGATGCCCGGGAGGCCGTGCCGGCGCAGGAACCCGTCCAGGTCCTCGACGGCCCGCCAGTTGCTGTGGCGGCGTGCCAGATCCCGCACCACGACCCCGCGGCTGTGCGGTCGTGGGGCCTGGTCGTCGCCGGGCGCCACGCCGTAGTTCCCGATGTGCGGGTAGGTGAACGTGATGATCTGCCCGGCATAGGACGGATCGGTGATGATCTCCTGATAGCCGCTGAGCGCCGTGTTGAACACGACCTCGCCGGTGGCCACGCCGTCGGGGGCCTCGGCGCCGATCGCCTCCCCCTCGAACGTGGTGCCGTCGGCGAGCACCAGCAGCGCCTCGCGCACGGTCATCGGCATGCCTCTCCATCGAGCACGGTCGGGGTCCCCCGGTAGATCGTGTGCCGCACGCGTCCCGTGAGGGTGCGCCCGGCGTACGGGTTGTTGCGACTGCGCGACGCCGTGGCGTCGGGATCGACCACCCAGGTGGCCGCGGGGTCGATCACGCAGAGGTTGGCGGCGCGTCCGGGCACGAGGTGGCCGCCGTGGTCGTCGTCGATCCCGACGATCGCCGCCGGGCGCCAGCTCAACAGCCCGATGATCTGCGCCAGCGGGAGGTCGAGCTCGGTGATCGCCAGGGCCAGCGCCGTCTCGAGGCCGAGCATGCCGGGTGGCGCCTGGTCGAACGGGAGCTCCTTGCTCTCGGTCGTGTGCGGCGCGTGGTCGGTGGCGATGGCGTCGATGGTGCCGTCGGCGAGCCCGACCTTGATGGCCGCCACGTCCTCGGCGGTGCGCAGCGGTGGGTTGACCTTGAACACGGCGTCGTAGGCGGCGCAGCACGCGTCGGTCAGCGTGAAGTGGTGCGTGGTGGCCTCGGCGGTGACCTGCTGCCCCGCCGCCTTGGCGGCGCGCACGAGCTCGACCGAGCCCACCGTCGACAGGTGCTGGAAGTGCGCTCGCGCCCCGGTGCGGCGAGCCAGGGCCAGGTCGCGGGCGACCATCAGCTCCTCGGCCTCGACCGGGATGCCCGGGATGCCCAGCCGGCTGGACCAGGCACCCTCGTGCATGTGCCCGCCGGCGGCGAGCGCCTCGACCTCGCAGTGCTGGGCCAGCGCCACGTCCAGGTCAGCCCCGTACTCCATGGCGCGCCGCATGAGGCGATCGTCCTGGACGCCGGCGCCGTCGTCGGTGAACAGCTTCACGCCGAGCGCCGCCAGCTCGGCCATCGGCGTCAGGTGCTCGCCGGCGCGTTCGATGGTGATGGCGGCGCTGGTGTGCACGTCGACGAGCCCGGCGGCCCGACCGGCGTCGAGCACCTGCCGCACGACGGCGGCGGAGTCGATCGCCGGCGTGGTGTTGGGCATGGCGACCACGGCGGTGTAGCCGCCTCGCGCGGCGCAGCGGGTGCCGGACTCGATGGTCTCGGCCTCCTCCTTGCCCGGTTCGCGCAGGTGGGTGTGCAGATCGACGAAGCCCGGTGCCACCACGCAGCCGGCGGCGTCGACGACCGTGGCGCCGGTGCCGGTCGCGTCGATCTCGGGTTCGACGGCGGCGATGGTGCCGTCGGCGGCGACGGCGACGTCGACACGACGCTCGCCGTCGGCGTCGATGACGGTGCCGCCGCGGATGACCAGCTCAGGCATCGGCCGGCTCCTCCTCGTGGGTGGGGACGGGATCGGCGCCGAGCAGCCAGAACAGCACGGCCATGCGGACGGCCACGCCGTTGGCGACCTGCTCGGTCACGACGACGTTGGGCAGCTCGGTGATGTCGCCGGCGATCTCGACACCGCGGTTCATGGGGCCCGGGTGCATGACGATGGCCCCGTCGCCCAGGCGAGCGGCACGCTCCCGGTCGAGACCGAACCGCCGGGCGTACTCGCGCAGGGACGGCACCAACGACTCGGTCATGCGCTCACGCTGCATGCGCAGCAGGTACAGCACGTCCACGTCGCCGAGGACGCCGTCGAGGTCCGACACGACCCGCACCGGCCAGTCGGTGAGGTCCGGCGGCAGCAGGGTCCGGGGCGCCACGAGCACCACCTCGGCGCCGAGCAACGTGAAGGCGGCGATGTTCGACCGGGCCACGCGCGAGTGCTTGATGTCGCCGACGATCGCCACCCGGCGCCCGTCGAGCGAACCGAGGTGGCCGAGGGCCGTGTACGTGTCGAGCAGCGCCTGGGTCGGGTGCTGGTGCCACCCGTCGCCGGCGTTGATGACCGCGGCCGACGACCAGCGGGCGATCTGCCACGGGACACCCGCCGAACCGTGCCGCACCACGATGGCGTCGATGCCCATGGCCTCGATCGTCTCGATCGTGTCGCGCACCGACTCGCCCTTCTTCACCGACGAGGTGCCGACCGAGAAGGTCATCGTGTCGGCGGACAGCCGCTTGGCGGCGGTCTCGAACGACAGGCGGGTGCGGGTCGAGTCCTCGAAGAACAGCGACACGACGGTGCGCCCGCGCAGCGTGGGCACCTTGGGGATCGGTCGCCGGTTCACCTCCACGAAGGCGTCGGCGAGGCGGTGGATCTCGGCGATGCCGTCCGCGCCGAGCTCGTCGATGGCCAGCAGGTGCTTCACTTCACCATCTCGCCGAGGTCCACGCCGTCGTCGGCCACGTCGACGACCTCGTCGCGCCGGGTGGGCAGGTTCTTGCCCACGAAGTCGGGCCGGATGGGCAGCTCGCGATGGCCCCGGTCGACCATCACCGCCAGCTGCACGGCGCGGGCCCGGCCGTAGTCGGCGAGCGCGTTGAGCGCGGCGCGGATCGTGCGGCCGGTGAACAGCACGTCGTCGACGAGCACGACCACGGCGCCGTCGATGGCGAAGGCGATGTCGGTGACCGCCTCGGGCAGGACCGGGCGCAGCCCGATGTCGTCGCGGTAGAAGGCGACGTCGAGCGAACCGACCGGCACGTCGACGCCCTCGATCTCGAGCAGCGCCGCAGCGAGGGCTTCGGCGATCGGCACGCCGCCGGTCTGCAACGCCACCAGCACCACCCCGTCGAGCCCGTGGTTGCGCTCGACGATCTCGTGGGCCATCCGCCACGTGGCCCGGCGGAGGTCGTCGGCCGTCATCACACGCTTGCGGGCAACAAAAACGCCCCCGTAGGGGGGCGTCAAGCGTCGTTCCCGTTCGGCCAAACCGGGTCCCTTCCTGTCCGTACGGGCCTCACGGGACCCGTTTCACGGTCAGGCGTGCACCCTAGCGCGCGCCGTCGTCCTCTGCGACACCGGTGCCGAGGGCGTTGAGGACCCCGTTGACGAAGCGTCCGCTCTCGTCGGTCGAGTAGGTCTTGGCCAGCTCGACGATCTCGTTGATCGTGACCGCCGGCGGGACGTCCGGCTGGTGCAGCAGCTCCTCCGCGCCCAGGCGCAGCAGCAAGAGGTCGAGCGTCGGCATGCGATCGAGGCGCCAGTTGCGACTGTGCGCGTCGATGCTTGCGTCGAGTTCGCCCCGGTGCTCGGACACGCCGACGACCAGCGCCACCGTGTACGGATCGGGCGGCACGACCTGCGCCTCGATCACCTCCGCCACCGGTGCGCCCTTGACCTCGGCTTCGTACAGCAGCGCCAGCGCCTGCTCGCGCGCCTCGCGACGCGAGCCGATCCCTCCGACGTAGCCGCCGCCCTGGCTGCTCACGCCTTGGAGAGGTACTCGCCCGAGCGCGTGTCGACCTTGACCCGCTCGCCCGATTCGATGAACAGCGGGACCTGCACGACGAGGCCCGTCTCGAGCGTCGCCGGCTTGCGGGCGCCCGACACGCGATCGCCCTGCACGCCCGGCTCGGTCTCGCTGACGGTCAGCTCGACGGCGGCGGGCAGGTCGACGCCGACCACCTCGGTGCCGTACATCAA
Source organism: Acidimicrobiales bacterium (assembly GCA_020439175.1). Classification (GTDB taxonomy): domain Bacteria; phylum Actinomycetota; class Acidimicrobiia; order Acidimicrobiales; family Acidimicrobilacustridaceae; genus JAGQTE01. Next base: position 5,661 of record JAGQTE010000471.1, read on the forward strand.
CATCACCGGCGCCGAGCCCTCCACGAGGTAGTCGACGGCGGAGCCCAGCACGGACGTCGGCATCGGCAGCTGGTCGTAGGTCTCGGCGTCCATGAAGACGTAGTCCTCGCCGTCTCGGTAGAGGAACTGCATCTCCTTCTTGTCGATCATCGCCCGCTCGACCTTCTCGTCGGCGCGGAAGGTCTTCTCCACGACCGCGCCGGTACGGGCGTTCTTGAGCGTCGTGCGGACGAAGGCCCCGCCCTTGCCCGGCTTCACGTGCTGGAAGTCGACGACGCCGAAGAGCGCGCCGTCGATCTCGAGCGTCATGCCGTTCTTGAGGTCGTTGGTCGAGATGGTGGGCATCGGAGCTCCTCGGGTGCGCGATGCGGTCGAAGCGGATCTACCAGCCCACTCCACCTGGCCGCGCCGGTCAAACCGACGCTGCGTCCCGGCTCAGGGCGCCGTGCGCTTGTCCGTGTGGGTCAGGGCGCGAGCCCCGTCGTCGAGCACGACGAGCGTGTCCTCGATGCGCACGCCGCCATGGCCCGGGAGGTAGACCCCGGGTTCGACTGTGATGATCTCGCCGGCCGCCACCACGGCATCGGAGGTGCCGGCCACGCGTGGCGCCTCGTGGATGTCGAGGCCGACGCCGTGCCCGGTGCCGTGGATGAAGGCGTCCGCCCACCCCGCCTCGGCGATGATCTCGCGACAGGCGGCGTCGATCTCGGTGGCGGGGACACCGGCAGCGGCGCGAGCCACGCCGGCCGCCTGGGCTTCGAGGACGACCGACAGCATGCGGGCCGACGTGGCGTCGGGCTCGCCGACACAGAGGGTGCGGGTCATGTCCGAGCAGTAGCCGTCGACCAGGGCGCCGAAGTCGATGACGACGAGGTCGCCGTCGTCGATCACCCGATCGGTCGGCGACATGTGCGGCAGCGCGCCGTTGGGTCCGGAGCCCACGATGGTCGGGAACGAGTTGCCCGACGCCCCGAAGCGGCGGATGGCGGTGTCGAGCTCCAAGGCGAACGCTCGCTCAGTGGGACGCTC
>JAGQTE010000472.1 GCA_020439175.1 Acidimicrobiales bacterium
ACACCGGCGCCGACGGCGATGGCCTACGACGCCGCCAACGACGTCCTCTACGGCTGCTCCAGACAGAACACCTACGTCGTCAACCGAGCCACCGGTGCCTGGACCCTGCTGGGAGCCACCGGCGTCAGCGACTGCTGGGGCATGACCTACGACCCGGACGCCGACATCCTCTACGGCCTCGGCGCGGCGAGCAGCGTGCTCTGCACCGTGGATCGGGGCACCGGGGCGTGGACCGCGGTCGGAGGCCTGACGGGGCTGTCCTTCCCCCGCTCGATCGCTTACGTCCCGTAGCGGGTGGGCGATCCGGACCTGTGCGACGGCCTTGTCCGCCGCTTCACCCCGAAGGGTGACCGCACGTCAGTCGGCAGCGACGCCTTCGGGGATCTCCGGGACGACACCCTCCGTGTAGAAGAGGTAGAGGTCCTCGATGATCTCCTTGATGCCGGTCGGCGGACGGCCGTCGGCGAGCTGCACGGTGGCGATGTTCTGGTACACGTGCAACGAGGCGACGCCACCCCGGTCGAACAGGCGCCGTGCCAGCTCGTCAGCGGGGGTCGGCGTCGTGGCGTCGGCAGCGGAGAGGTACCGCTTGTGGCCCATACCGGTGAGGTTGCGGTTGGTCTCGAACCGCACCACGCCCGGCGTGGTCGTCTGCCGCTCGATCACCGTCACTGGCTGACCCATGGGCGCCGATGCTACCGATCGCCCCGCACGCCACCGAAATCGGGCTGGCTGTTCCACCATCTCGGACTGACGAGCCCAATTTCGGGGTTGGCCGGTTGGTCGGTTGGTTGGTCAGAACGTCAGCACCGGCCGCCGAGGAGGCCGGGGTCGGCGGCGGCGTCGTCCGCCGACGACCGGTGCGCCGCCACCCAGCGTCCGGCCACGCGCAGCAACGCCAATGCCAGGCCGATCGAGACCAGTCCGAGCACGGCGTGCACCGCCTTGAACGGCACCGAGTGGTCGGCGGCCAGGATCTGGGGCACCCGAACGGCCCACACGGCGATCGACCAGCCGGCCAGCAGCCACATCGACCACCGGTCGACCGCGTTCGGTGCCCGTCCCGACCGCAGGTGCAGCGCCGCCAGCGCCACGCCGACGGCCAGCACCAGGAACGACAGCGACAGCGCCGTCGTCGCCACCTGGTCGGCCACGCCGAGCCCCTCGTCGGACCAGGCGTTGGCGATACGGGTCACCCACACGTACGCCGACCACGCCACAGCGGCGGCGGGGACGAGCCAGGCCCAACGTCCGGGCGCCGCCGGAAGGTCCGCCGCCGGTCGGGTCACCTCGTCGCCGGGCGCTGCGTCGGTGGTCGAAGCCATCGCCGGTCGACGGTAGCGGCCCGCACCGCCCGCTCCCCCATCGCGTAGCCTCGCCGCACGTCGAACAGGGGTGAGAGGTGGCGCGTGGCAACCGACGACGACCGGGATGACGTCGACGACGGGTGGGACGGCGTCGAGCTCGACGCCGAGACCATGCGGGGGCTGCTCGACGACCTGATCGCCGAGATCCCCACGAACGCCGATCCGCTCGAGGCATGGGACGGCGTCTCCCAGGCCGTGCCGCTGGCGCTGGCGCTCGATGACGCCGCCACGGCACGCCGCGTCCTGGCGCACGCCGCCACCCTGACTGAGGACGGCTTCGCCACGCTCTTCACCGCCCGGCTCGTGCAGCTCGAAGTGCTCGTCGGCGCCGCCACCGACGACGAGGCCCTCGTCGAGTCGGCGCTCGATCGACTCGCTGCCCTCGACGGCTTCGACGAGACCGTGTCGGCGACGTGGATCGTCGTCGCCCGCCAGCTCCTGCAGTTCGACCGGCCGGCCGACGCCGTCGACACCTGCTGGCGGGCGGTCACCGTCGCCCAGGGCGCCGCCGACGACCGTCCGGCGCTCGCCGCCCTCACGATCGGGCACGCCGCCGACGCCGTCGAGGACGCGGGCGACCGGTCGAGCGCCCTCGTGCTGACCGAGGTGGCGCTCGACCTGCTCGCCGCCCGTCGGGAGCGTCTCGACGCCGCGCCGATCGCCCACGAGCTGGAAGCCCCGGCCGAGGCCGACGGTGTGCGCATCCACCTCCTGCACCAGCTCGGCTCCATCGCCTACCGCGACGACCAGTTCGAGATCGCCGGGGCGGCGTGGGCCGACGCCGACGCGCTCGACCGCGCCATCGCCGACGACCCGGTCCTCGCTGATGGCCTCCTCACCGACCGCGCCCGCGTCGCCGCCATCGTCGGCGACGGCG